>NZ_VPEB01000022.1:0-38477 GCF_013417415.1 Acinetobacter sp. YH12254
GATTTCGCCCTTGTTTGCCTTTTGATGGCGCATACCATTGCGTAGCAGGATCAAACCAAATGGCAATATTTCCGCGACTCATGAGTGCTCGGTTATATGCGGGCCAATTGGTTGTGCGGTAGATTTTCTGTGTAGGCTTATTCATTTGGAAATTATATCGCTGAAAAAGCCTTTACAGATAGGTTTGTGCAACAAAGCCGATTGGCATAGCCGCAAGGTACTTGCGCATAGGGTATCGATTAGTATGGAGGTGGATTTTTGTATTTCGGCTTTAAATGAAGCGATTGAAAAATATGGATCACCTGAAATATTTAATACAGACCAGGGCAGTCAGTTCACCAGTGATGCATTTATTGATGTATTGAAATCAAATGGCATTCAAATCAGTATGGATGGTAAAGGTCGATGGATTGATAATGTGATGGTTGAACGGTTATGGAGAAGCGTTAAATATGAAGAGGTGTATCTCAAAGCTTATAGCAGTGTCACCGATGCGAAAAAGCAATTGAGTGCATATTTTGAATTTTATAATTTGAAACGACCTCATTCGAGTCTGGACAAAATGACTCCAGATGAGTTTTACTATGACCAGCTACCACAACAAAATAAGGTAGCTTAACTAGAGCAGAATATCACTTATAAATAAGCTTTTAGTTGTTCAAACAAGTGGGACCACCTCTTTATATCGATGTTAATCGGCTACTAAAACATAATTTTATTTTTTTATGCAAGAGGAAACGTAAGATTCTTCTAAAGCCAATCAAGTTTTAAAGTATGATCAGTCAAATAAGACATCACTTGAGAAGAAAAGATGAAAACAGTAGGCAATGACTTGGTACGTAGTCAGTTGCATCAAAAGCGAAAATGGTATCTGGGGCTGGGCATTTTACTAGTGATTTTTGGTCTGGTCTTGCTAGCGACTTTACCCTTTGCAACCTTGTCCGTGGTATTCATGTTTGGCGTACTGATGATGATCGGCGGGATTCTGCATTTTGTTGCTGCATTTAAAATTTTTCATGGCGGTTTTCGCTGGTTCTGGGCCTTATTCGGTCTTTTATACTTGCTTGCCGGATATTATGCGTTCAGTACACCGCTACAGACCGCGGTGGTCCTGACCCATATTCTGGCGATTATTCTAATTATTGCAGGTATCATCCGGATCTTGAATAGCCTTTTGTTTCGCGCTCTGGGTGGATGGGGCTGGACTTTATTTTCAGGCATCTTGACCCTGCTGGCAGGGATTGTGATTTTGCAATCCCCAGATGCACCGTTTTGGGTCCTGGGCCTGTTTCTGGCGATTGATATTTTATTTCAGGGGATTAATTACCTGACATTTGCGTCTTATATCCGGTATGAAGTCCCGAAAAGTTCAGCTGAGCTTTAAAAGCTCGCATCAAGAGCGCTCCGTGCGCTCTTTTTTATGTCTTGTGATGAATATAAGTGTGATCAGTTTATGTCAAAAATCTTTGTACTTGCGCCGGGTTCCTTATACTGAACTTGCATAAATTATGTTGTGTAACGTATGTAACAAGTTGAAATTATTAAAAATAGGATAACTAAAAATGCAACCGACTGAATTAAAAAAATTACCAGACTGGTTATTAGAACAGTTACCCCAAATAACTGAACCAGCAATTTTATCACTTATAGGTGTTGTTCAAATTTACGGAGCCATCTCTTGTCAGCGAGATCTAAAGTTCGGTAATAGGTTGAAGCTGCGATCGGTAAAATCCTACAAATCGCATCAACACCATATAAGTCTTTATTGTTATGGATGAAATCCACCATTATTTGTGTGGGCGGTCGAGCTCCGCCTGGGCGAAAAAAGCGGCTGCTTTACGTAGAATTTCATTGGCACGCTTTAATTCTTTAATTTCACGTTCCATTTGCTTCATTTTTTCTTGATCAGATATCTGTTGTACTTTAATAGGATTTTGCTGATCTAAATGCTTTTGATGCCAGGCACGAAGTGTTTCAGGAGTACAACCAATCTTAGGCGCAATTGCTGTGATTGCAGCCCAAGTAGAAGGATAATCTTTTTCAGATTCAATTAGTAATTGAACCGCTCTTTCTCTAATTTCGAGGGTATAGGTTGGTTTTTTCATCGGAATAGTCTCTCAGAATATTGAGTCTCCGACAAACCCGGTACGGTTCATTGTTTGTGTTTGGACAAAAGTGATGAATGCAGACCGTTTTGATGTGAAGAAATCATGATCTGAATATTTAAGATAAAAAACCGGCTTTAAGCCGGTTTTTTTATTTAACTTGTAGAATCAATGGTTAATTAAATGGTTACTAAAAAGCAATCACTCTAAATATAAAACAGATTTAACAATAACTTATAAAAATATATGATGCGTATGATACGCATCATATGAAAATTGCTTAAATTTGCTATAATTGAATTGCGCAGTGTCATTTGTGGTTAGGTTAAATATTCATGAGTCTTACGGAAATTAAGGTACGCCAGGCTAAACCAAAGGAAAAAGTCTATTTTCTGGCAGATGATGACGGCTTAAGTTTAAAGATAGAACCAAATGGACGTAAATCTTGGAGTTACCGCTATTCACTTGTAGGGACAAATAAACGTCCTCGCATGAAGTTGGGCGAATATCCTGTAATGTCCTTGAAAGAGGCCAGATCAGTCCGGGATGAATATAAATTTAATGATTATCAAAATAAACTGCTGCATAAAAAAGACATCAAAACTTTTCAGGATATTTGTGAAGAGTGGTTAGAATTTAAAATTAAAAATTCCTTTGAAGATGAACCACGATGCGGTGTAATTCAGCTTGCAAAAAAATGTTTAGATCAGGATATTTATCCAAATATTGGACTAACGCCATTTATTGAAGTTAAAAGATATGATCTGGTTAAGGTTATTAAAAATATAGAATCTAGAAATGTAAAAGAACCTGTAAAGAAAGCTTACAGTTATTTAAATCAGATTTATGATTATGCTGTAGCAATGGGGTATTGTGAATATAATATTGCAAATGGGCTTCATAAAATATTAGTTAATAATAAGATTAAGAAAAATTATCCTCATTTGAACTCAGATGAACTATCTAATTTCTTAGCTAGATTGAATCAGATTAATACAGATCCTATCATTAAAAAAGCCCTATTATTTAAGTTATATACAGGCGTACGTGGTGGAGAATTACTGCTTTCTGAACCACATCACTTCGATCTGGATAAAAGAATATGGAAAATACCGGCCTTACATATTAAACAATATAGAAGAAAAGTTATTTTAGGTCATGATATTCCTGACTTTTTAGTTCCACTATCTGATCAAGCACTTGAAGTTGTGAAATCAGCACTCGCTTGGTCTCATGGCGAAAAATATGTATTTTCTAGCCCCCGTAATAATCATAAACCTATTCATTTTAATACCCTGAACTTGATTATTAGAAAAATGGGATATACTAAAAATGAACTATCATCTCATGGTTTACGCTCAACATTTAGTACCATATTAAATGAATCTGGTTTATTTCAATCAAATTGGATTGAAGCACAGCTATCTCATACTGATAAAAATAAAACCCGTGCAAGTTATAATCATGCAGAATATTTCAATCAGCGCGTGGAAATGATGCAATGGTGGGGAGATTTTATTGATAGTTGTACTGTATAGTTAATGGTTATGAAATCCAAGTTTTAATTAGAATATATTAGTAAATATATAAAATTAGATTCAAGCATTATTAAGACTGAAATATTGTAAAGTAAACTACTTATATTCTGTATTATTTATTTTATACGATTTATAAGAGCCTTAGTTTTTTAATATATTAACCATGATCTATTGACAGAAAACTAGTAAAGTAAATGCCCGCTGAAACTAATTATCCGTGATTTGAGTTATTTAATGCTCTAGTAAAACAGCATTAAATAACCCGATCACGGCATCGAGTGTGGTCAGATCTATGATGAAACTCGGCTAACCAAAAATATTGTATTGGAACTAAAATGCCCTATAGATGGCAGTATAGGGCATCTAAATTACTGAACGTTAACTACGATCTTGCCGATTTGGGCATTTGTTTCCATGTATTTATGAGCTTCTTGGATATTCTCAAAATTAAAGACTTGGTCAATTAAAGGTGATAACTGACCTGACTCCAAACCACGATAAACAAATTGTTTTGCCTGTTCTAGCGCATTGGAATCAGTGGTAATTTCAAAGAGCTCATAACCACGTAATGTTAAATGTTTGCCTAAAACATCCATAACACTCATTTGGATATCACGTGTATCAAGCGCACCATATTGGAAGAATGTGCCTTGTTTAGCCATAGCTTGCATGATTTTACCTACAGCTGGACCACCTACAGGATCAAACACCATATTTACCCCCTGGTGATTGGTAATACGATTCAATTCATTTACTAAATCTTGCTCCTCAGTAGCGATCACATATTTAGCCCCTAGATCTATCAGTTGCTGCTTTTTAGCACTAGTACGAGTTAATGCGATTGGGGTAGCGCCTAACATATTAGTAATTTGAATTGCTGCCACGCCAACACTGCTAGATGCAGCACCAATAACAACATATTGGTCTTTCTGTAAGTTGCCAAAATGTACTAATGCACCATAAGCCGTCACAAACATCATCCAGCTTGCAGCCGCTTGTTGGAATGTCAAATCTTTAGGATGTTTTACAACAGCATGGACTGGCAGATTGATGAGTTCTGCGTATGTACCATATTCATCAAAACCAAAAGATGGAATGACACTCACTGCATCGCCAATACTAAACTCTGAAACACCTTCGCCAATCGCTGTAACGATACCTGCGGCTTCATAGCCAAGTACAGAAGGAAAAGTGGGTTCAATCACATAATTACCGGTACGGTACATGATTTCAGCCCGATTTAAGCCGATCGCATGGACTGCCATTTGTACTTCACGTGCTTTGGGAGCAGGAATTTCTAGATCTTCAATTTGTAGGACCTCAGCACCACCGATAGCACGCATCACCACAGTTTTAGACATGTTTCTTTTCCATATGTTTAACAGATGGAATTAGCATAGTGGTTCAAACAGATCAGATAAATAAACAATCTATTTATAGATTGGTTCTATTTTTTATCACAATCTCTTGCAAATATCCTTTCAATCCAATCTATAAAGACTTGCATACGTGCAGGTAAATGTTCACGGTGAGTGTAGAGCAAAGAAATAGGTTTAGGCATATTTTGATAAGTTGATAACACTTCAATGAGTTGGCCATTCTCGAGATACGGCTGTATTGCATGACGAACCCCTTGAATTAAGCCCAAACCATGTAAGGCTGCGCTTAAAAATGATTCTGAATCATTGACTAAAATACTTGAATCCAATTTATATTCTTCAAGTTTCTGATTCACAATAAATTGCCAATTCATAACCTTACGTTGTTTACCGCTAAAATAATTGATGGCTTGATGGTGTTTTAGATCATCTAAGGTATGCGGTGTGCCATATTTTTTTAAATAAGAAGGGGCAGCACAAGTGATCATTTCAACTTGTCCAAGTGATTTTGCAATGAGGGTTGAGTCATCTAAGTAGCCGAGTCGAATTGCAAAATCGACACCTTGATCAATGAGATCCACTAAGGAATCAGAGGATTCTAGAATCAACTCGATATTTGGATATTGTTGTTTAAACTCTGCCAAATGAGGAATCAGAATGGCTTTGGCAATGGTGATGGGTACGTTGATGCGCAGTTTACCCGATATATTTTGAGTCTGTAGATTTGGCTGAAAGCTATTAAAAATAGCATCGAAGTCTTTAAGGAGTTGCAATGCTTTGTGATAGAAAGCTTCACCTTCTAAAGTCATGCTGACTTTACGGGTGGTTCTATTGAGTAATCTCACCCCCAATTCATGTTCAAGCTGTTTGATGGCTTTGGAAATCAGTGGACGATGCACACCCAATGTCTCAGCAGTGTGAGTAAAGCTTTGGGTTTCAACCACACGCACATATATCTGTAACTTCTGCAAATGATCCATTTAATTTTGCCATTCATTGAATATCGAAATTATAACAAATGGCTGATTTAAAGGTCTTATTCGAACGACATGATGTTTAGCCGTCCGATCAGGGATGGTCATGAATACAGAAAAAAATTAATCTTCAATCAGGTCAATTTTGAATGATAAAAAATATTTCACCTGCTTATGCAATGAACTTTACCCAAAGTTTAACTATATTGATTACGATATTGGCTCGGTGTAACGTTAAACCAACGCTTAAATGCGCGTCTAAAGTTAGAACTGTCATGATAGTTTAATAGCGTTGCAATCGCATCGACAGATAAAGTACTGTCTGTTAAATAACGACGTGCTTGCTCCGACAAAATTGCATCTCGAATCTCCCTAAAGCTTGTGCCATCTGCGGCAAGTTGACGTGCCAATGTCCGTTTACTCATAAACAATGCCGCTGCAATTTGGTCTTCACTCAGTTCATGTAGCGAACTCGACAGCATCATTTTTTTTATCATATACACATAGCTTTGCTTGCCCGGTTTGAGCTGCTGTAGCATGCTTTCGCATTGTTGCATCGCGAGTAAATAACTGTCTTGATTGGCCGAGGCATTCGGAATGTGACATAGACTGAAAGGAAAGGTGGCTTTGATTGCAGGTGCGGAAAAAGAATAAGCGCCCGATAAATACTGCGCATAGGCTTGGTGATAGTCGGGTTCTGCGTGCGCAAAACAGATTTGAGCGTCATGGAGAGGGCGTCCAACAATAAATTCAGCACACTCAAATAAAATCACGGCACAGGTTTCAGCCAATAGACGATGTACCTGTTCAGACAGTTGAAAATCAAAATACAGTGATATATTGACTGAATGTTCGGTGTATTCAAGATTTAAACGTGCAAAGCTGATACGGGTGGGAATAAATTCCTGAAATGCTTTCAGTGCTATCAATAAATTTGGGCTACTGTTGACCAAGAATCCCATGGCACCATGTACTGAATAGCCACCGATTTTGTAGACACTCTTTAGTTTAATATTTTAATACGCTAGTTAAGCGTAAACTAGAATATGGAGATCTTAAGTTTCTCTCGGCAATTTAAATGAAAAGAAACGGGAGTTAATAGTATGAGTCAAGACCCTAAAAAATGTCCTGTTACCCACCTGACTACTGAAGCTGGTGCCCCTGTGGTCGATAATCAGAACAGTATGACGGCAGGTGCGCGTGGACCTTTACTTGCCCAGGATTTATGGCTGAATGAAAAACTGGCCAACTTTGTCCGTGAAGTGATTCCAGAGCGTCGTATGCATGCCAAAGGTTCAGGTGCTTTCGGTACCTTTACCGTGACCAATGATATTACCCAATATAGCCGCGCTAAAATTTTCTCTGAAGTCGGCAAAAAAACCGAAATGTTTGCGCGTTTCTCAACGGTGGCGGGTGAACGTGGTGCGGCCGATGCAGAACGTGATATTCGCGGTTTTGCCCTGAAATTCTATACTGAAGAAGGCAACTGGGATCTAGTTGGCAACAATACTCCGGTATTTTTCCTGCGGGATGCCCGCAAGTTCCCTGACCTGAATAAAGCAGTCAAACGTGACCCGAAAACCAACAAGCGCAGTGCCACCAATAACTGGGATTTCTGGACATTATTGCCTGAAGCCTTGCATCAGGTGACCATTGTCATGTCGGATCGCGGTATTCCTGCTGGCTACCGTCATATGCATGGTTTTGGCAGCCATACCTTCAGTTTTATCAATGCCCAAAATGAACGCTTCTGGGTGAAATTCCATATGCGTACCCAGCAAGGCATCCAGAACCTGACCGATGCTGAAGCAGCAGACTTGATTGCCAAAGACCGTGAAAGCAGCCAGACCGACCTGTTTGATGCCATCGAACGTGGCGACTATCCAAAATGGAAAATGTACGTTCAAGTCATGCCAGAACTGGAAGCCGAAACAGTGCCTTATCATCCATTTGACCTGACCAAAGTCTGGCCGAAGGGCGATTATCCACTGATTGAAGTCGGTGAATTTGAGCTGAACCGCAATCCGGAAAACTATTTCCAGGATGTAGAACAGGCAGCCTTTGCACCTAGTAATCTTGTACCGGGCATCAGCTACTCACCGGACCGTATGTTACAGGCACGTTTAGTGAACTATGCCGACGCAGCGCGTTACCGTGTTGGTGTAAATCATTCACAGGTTCCGGTCAATGCTGCACGCTGCCCTGTAAACTCTAATCGTCGTGATGGTCAGGGCCGCATGGATGGCAACTATGGTTCATTGCCACATTATGAACCGAACAGTTTTAACCAGTGGCAGGAACAACCTCAGTTTAAAGAACCAGCATTAAAGATTACCGGTGATGCTGATTTCTGGGACTTCCGTGAAGATGACAATGATTACTTCAGCCAGCCACGTGCCCTGTTCAATTTGATGAATGATGAGCAGAAACAGGCCCTGTTTAATAACACGGCCGCAGCGATGGGTGATGCGCTAGATTTCATCAAATACCGTCATATCCGCAACTGTTATGCTTGCGATCCAGCTTATGGGCAAGGCGTTGCTAAGGCCTTAGGTATGACTGTAGCAGATGCTCAAGCGGCACGTGAAACAGATCCTGCTAAAGGTTTGCCAAGCTTTCTTTAATTTATTTTACTTTCTCTTCCTCTTTTAAGGGGGAGAGGAGGTAAACTATGGAATATAGCATAAGAAGGTGAAAACCTTATGCCATAAATTCTCTATTAAGGATCATAAAGAAAAACTAAGATTTCTCTTTCAGAATTTGTGAAAAAATTTTAACTTTTTCTAATGTGGCGTCTACACCTTGCTTAAAAAAGGTATCCACCAGTGCCGAACCGATCACCACCAGATCAACTTTATTGGCTAAGGCTTTCACATGACTTTCATCTTTAATCCCAAAGCCAATAGCAATCGGGATATTAAAAATTGGTTTGATTTCAGCAATCTTTTTTTCAAGATTGGTCAGATTTAAAGTACCGCCGGTGAGACCATTTTCCGCAACATGATATAAAAATCCTGTCGCACTGGCTGAGATTTGTTTCAATCGCTCAACTGGAGTAGTGGGTGCGCTCATTGCAATTAAATGCATATTTTTTTCATTTAATATCTGTTTAAATTTTTCCCGATATTCATAAGGGGCATCTAGGATCAGAATCCCCTCAATCAAATTTTCGGTATCCGCAACCAGCTTCTCGAAACCATATTGTATGATCGGGTTTAAATAGGTCATTAAAATAATCGGGGTGGTTTCATCCTGTAAACGGATAGCTTTCACGAGCTCAATGGTTCGATGCACGGTCTGACCAGAAGCGAGTGCTCTAACATGAGCAGCCTGGATGGTCTCTCCATCTGCCACAGGATCAGAAAATGGGATGCCCACTTCGATGATATCAGCTCCAGCTTGACCCAATTGACTAAATAGACGATAACTTTCATTAAAATCAGGATCTCCGGCAGTAAAATAACAGACTAAACCACTGCGATTTTCCTGTTTTAATTGCATTAGTTTTTGATCTAAACGGTTCATGCGCGTGCTCCTGCAAGATACTTTTTGACTGTGTCTAAGTCTTTGTCACCTCGACCGCTTAAATTGATGATAATTGTCTGTTCCGGATGCATTTCTTTCGCAAGTTTGATGGCATAGGCAATAGCATGAGAACTTTCCAGCGCTGGGATAATGCCCTCTTGCTGGCTCAGTAGTTGAAAGGCATGTACAGCCTCTTCATCTTTGACTGCTGCATAAGTCACGCGGCTTGTTTCAAACAGGATGCAATGCTCAGGGCCAACCCCAGGGTAATCCAGTCCTGCGGATATGGAATGTCCCTCTAGAATTTGCCCGTCTGAATCTTGCAGTAAGTAAGTCAAATTACCATGCAAGACGCCGACTCGACCTTTGGAAATCGAGGCAGCATGTTCATGACTATCAGTGCCTTTCCCGCCAGCTTCAATTCCAAACATTTTGACATTGGTATCCTCTAGAAAGGGGTGCATGAGTCCTAATGCATTGGAACCCCCACCGACACAAGCAACCAAAGCATCTGGGAGTTTATTTTCTTTAAGAAGAATCTGGTTTCTGGCTTCGATGCCAATAATTTTCTGGAACTCTCTCACAATAGTCGGGTAGGGATGCGGGCCAGCACCAGTTCCTAGCAGATAGTAAGTCGTGTCGACATGACTGATCCAGTCACGTAAGGCTTCATTCATAGCATCTTTCAGGGTTCCACGGCCTTTTTTTACGCCTTGTACTTCAGCACCAAGTAATTTCATACGTTCAACATTCGGTTGCTGACGTTGAATATCTGTTTTACCCATATAGATCGTGCATTTCATCTTAAAGAGTGCACAGACGATTGCTGTGGCAACACCATGCTGTCCTGCACCTGTTTCAGCAATGATTCTGGTTTTACCCATGAATTTAGCCAATAATATTTGCCCCACACAGTTATTGATCTTATGGGCGCCGGTATGGTTCAAATCTTCTCGCTTGAGATATATTTTGGCTCCCCCTGCGTAGGAAGTTAGATTTTTTGCATAGAATAGCGGGCTAGGGCGACCCACGAAGTCGGTTAAAATCTGTCGATATTCAGCCCAAAATTCAGGTTGATTCCGTATGGTATTAAAGGCTTGTTCTAAATCTTGTAGAGCTGGCATCAGGCTTTCAGGCATATAGCAGCCACCAAATTTACCGAAAAAACCACCTTGATCAGGACCCTGACCGATATAAGGAGTTGTCATTGTCTTTCTCTTAAAATTTCAACATTGATTGGATCTTAAAAGATTTCCATTTTCCTGATAATTGATATATTTTTGATTTATGATGTTAGAAAAATTTACAGCATGAAACGTAGAACCTTACCGCCTTTAAATTCACTTAAAGCATTTGAAGCGGTCGCTAGACATCAAAGCTTCAGCTTGGCTGCGGAAGAACTGTGTGTCACTCATAGTGCAATCAGCCATCAAATCAAACAGCTCGAAGAATGGTTGGATAAAAAATTATTTATTCGGCATTCATCAACGATTACTCTCACTCAGGATGCAGAAGACTTATCCCGTCTTTGTACTCACTTCTTCAATGAGCTGGAAGAATGTGTATTTGAATTAACTCACAAAGCGTCAGAAGTAGAAATCGTAATCGGTGCCTCTCATAGCTTTATGGCGAACTGGTTAATTCCACGACTGGAAAAACTAGAGAGCCTTTATCCTAATATCTCTATTAAATTGATGACCTGTAACGACCTAAAGCTACTGGAAAAAGAAAAAATTGATATTTTTATCAATAGTTTGAATGTAGATGAAATGCTGCCTAAGTTTTTGGATAAATTTCTTTTATTTCCGGACAACATGGGACCAGTTTGTAAAGGTGAAAGCTATGCTCTCACTAGTATTCATGATCTTTTTGAGCACCCATTACTTCACACTTATTCCAATAAGAATGCCTGGCAGATCTGGTTTGAACGATCCCATCTAAACCTTGAGACTAAATCGAATGATCGATATTTTGATCGTCTCAATTTAATGATAGAGGCGGCTGTTTCAGGATTGGGGATTGCTATAGCGCCCCAGATTTTGGTAGAAAAGGAAATATTAAGTGGCAGAATTATTGCGCCGTTTGAATTTACCTATTGCAACTTTGACTTCTATGCAATCGTTAGGAAAAATAATTCAAATCAAGAGATTATCAATATTGTAAATTGGTTACAGACCCAATGTTGAGAGGATCCCAATCAAAAGCCATTTCTATCGCTTCTTATTCTCAAGTGAAAATACCCTATCTTTAGTGTGAAAGAGGACTCCACCCGACAGTCAGGGTGAAGGTGAATTTCACGAATTTTTTTGGTGTTTTTTCAGTGCAATATGATAGAATAATTTGCATTAAGTTTCTGTATCTAAATAGCTTTAATGCGAAATGAAGATCAACAAAGCGTACAAATTTAGGCTTGAGCCTAATGCAGAGCAGGAGCTTGTTTTAAACAAGTTGCTTGGCTCTGCACGTTTTGTTTGGAATCAAATTTTAGCTGTATCATTTGAGATGCTTGCTAGAAATGAGCGAATCAACAAAGTTAATTTAGTCAATAAAATTCCTGAATTACGCAAAAAACCTGAATGTGCTTTTTTAGAAAACAGCTCGAATGGCGTTTCACTTCAACAAAAAGTCCGTGATCTTGGTGATGCTTGGGCTAAATTTTTTGATAAAAAAGAACAAGCCAAGTTAAAGCAAAAACCATTCAAAGCGAAGAAGCCAAAATTCTTTAAATTGACCGATGGCAGTGAAATTCAGCTTAGACCACTCATGCCAAGATTTAAAAAGAAATCTGATGGTTATGATTCAATCCGTATTGTTCAATTTGGCAGATATTGTTGGGTTAAAGGTAATCAGGTTAAGTTGCCTAATGACATTGGCGTTGTGAAATTCAGAAAATCACAAGATATTTTAGGCGAGATTAAGAACGTCACAATCTCAAAGCATGTTGGTAAGTGGTATATCTCTTTTGGTGTTGAAAACACAATAGACGCACCAATCCATCCATCGAAATCAGCGATTGGCATTGATTTAGGTGTTAAAAAGTTAATTACAGCGTCTAGTGGTCAGGTATTCGACCCGATCAATAGTTTTAAAGCCAATCAGGTAAAAATAGCCAAATTCCAACGCAAGTTGAGAAAGAAAACCAAGTTCAGCCAAAATTGGAAAAAGCTCAATTTAAAGATCAATAAACTGCACCATCATATTGCCAATATTCGGCATGACTACTTGCATAAAGTCACCACAACTCTCAGCAAAAAACACGCAATGATCGTAGTTGAGGACTTAAAGGTAGCCAATATGTCGAAATCAGCACAAGGCTCAATCGAGAAAAAAGGAAAGAATGTGAAAGCCAAGTCAGGCTTGAACAAGTCAATCCTAGATCAAGGTTGGTCAATGCTTGTTGGCATGTTGGGGTACAAACAGCAATGGCGAGGTGGTTTACTCGTTAAAATTAACCCTAGATATACAAGTCAGACTTGTAGCTCATGCGGTCACATTGCAAAGGAAAATAGGCTCACTCAGGCAAAGTTTGAGTGTGTTTCGTGTGGATATGTTGCGAATGCAGATATTAACGCTTCTCGCAACATTTTAGCGGTAGGACATACCGTTTTGTCTGTGGAGGGTCGATGCGGTAAAGGTCGCCCTGCGAAGCAGAAAGCAAGCGAAATCCGTGAGGAAGTCGCCTAAGAGCTTTTGCTTTTAGAATCCCCCACTTGAGGTAAAGCGAAAGTGGTGGGAGTATGTCAACAAGAATAGACCAATACCGCCGCAGAGCTGGGCAATAATTTCGAGCACAATTTCCCCAAGGTGTTTTTAGCATCAGCATACCGTCTGATCTAGGCGATGTCATTAACAACAATCCCAGGCATAGGCTTTGGTAGCAGGTATTTGGACCACACGCTGAGATCGAAGGCCCGATAGGACAGCAACAAAATACAATCCACGCAAAAAATCACAAAATCTTCATCTTCGTTTTTTTAAGATGAGTTTGGTCAGCTTGATCTGACCCAGACAGAGAGAGATAGCGTTAAATTTTATCGCTCAATTTTTATTTTAAAAATGAAAGTAAACAGAGGTATGTGGTGCGTCAAGTAATTGAATATGTGGGAGCAGATCTGTCAAGGATCATTGAAATGGCCTGGGAAGATCGCACCCCATTTGAAGCCATCCAGCGTGAGTTTGGCTTGAATGAAACTGCAGTGATTCGCTTGATGCGGAAAAATATGAAAGCATCAAGTTTTAAAATGTGGCGTGAACGAGTCACCGGCCGAAAAACTAAACATCTGCAACTGCGTTCCCCCGATGTCATTCGGGCTTATTGTGCGCGGCAGTATAAACGTTTCTAAGCGCTTTGTTTTGAACGCAGTTTGGACTCACGTTTACATCGTTCAGAACAGTATCTGACTTCCTCCCAGCAGCGTTGCCATTTTTTGCGCCAAGTAAAAAGGCGCAAGCAGTGAATACAGGTTTTTTCAGGGAGATGCTGTTTTTTCATGGTTTATAACTCATCTATCTGGCTAAGAAGCTGTTGGGCATGGGTGGATTATTTGTTCCGCAACTTTAAGTTTATCCCGCTGCCGATAGAAATCACTAGCAAATCGTCCTCACGTGAACGCAAGTTCATTTATCTAGCTAAAATCTTACTCATTTTATAAGCCTTATTTTTAATGATTTCTTAACTCATAAACGATGTGAAAATTATGTGATTTTAATCAAAAAGATACAAATTATTATAGTTGTAATTCAGGCAGCCTGCGCCTAGTATCTTCCATGAAGTTACTCCATGTAAGCTTCCTTAGTTTTGTCCCATACACCCCTCTGTATGGGATTTTTTTTAATCCGGGGATTGTCATGAGCATGCATTCAAAAGCATATATTTTTAGACAGCAGCAATTGCTGGTGGATGATCATTTCCAGTTGCCGCAAGTGGAAAGACTGCAGCACGACCTGAACCTGTCGGAAAATGGCCAGGTCATTGCACGGGATCTAAAAGAAGATGAACCAGTACCCGAGGGTTATCAACTGATCCCGATTCGGCAACTGGTGCAGGTCTGGAGCAGGCCGCAGTTTGAACAGGCCAGCCGTGCCGTACAGTTACTGGAGTGGCGCCGTAATCACTGCTTTTGCAGCAAATGTGGCCATGCCACCCAGCAGCACGCCAGCCAGTATGCCATGGTCTGTCCATCTTGTGGCTATAACCAGTATCCCCGGGTGAATCCCTGCGTGATTACCATCATCACCCGGGGTATAGATGAAATTCTGCTGGCGAAAAATGCCCGCAATAAAACCCAGATGTACAGCCTGATTGCTGGATTTGTTGAAGTCGGCGAAACCTTGGAGGAGGCAGTACGCCGTGAGACGCAGGAAGAAGTCGGCCTGCAGATCAAGAATATTCAATATCTGGCCAGCCAGCCGTGGCCGTTTCCCAGCAACCTGATGATGGCCTTCAGGGCAGAGTATCACTCGGGTGAGATTCAGATTCAGGAAGATGAACTGAGCGACGCGCAATTTTTCAAGTTTGATCAGTTACCTGAGATTCCCTTCAAGGGCAGTATCGCTTATGCCATGATTCAGCATGTGATGCATGATACCCCTGTAGCAGATGACAGCAAAGAATGGCTTTAACCTAGAAAATAGCCTAGGGCTTTTCAGCAGCACGCCTGCTAGATCACATGATTTTGTCTTCACGCTTTGTTCACATCCACCTGGGTTATCTTAGTCCTGAAATCATTCAAGGCTTAAAAATGAATACTCTATTCAAGTCAGTTTTTGCGGTTACGGCACTGACCCTCATGAGCTTAAGCATGCTGACTCGAGCGGAAACGGTTGCGCCTCAGGCAGTCGATCAGGTGGATATCCAGCAGTATGCAGGCAAGTGGTATGAAATTTCGCATTTACCGATGTATTTTCAGCGTAAATGTGTATCGGATATCTCTGCACAATATGAGGTCAATGCCGATCAGACCATGAGTGTGTTAAATAGTTGTCGGATTGCCAATGGTGAGATGATTAGCTCTGAAGGAGTGGCTTATCCGCAAAATAAGGGCAACAGTAAACTCAAGGTCAGCTTTTTACCTCCAGGTTTAAGGTGGATCCCGTTTACTAAAGGTCATTACTGGGTATTACGCGTGGATCCAGAATATAAAGTGGCACTGGTCGGTGGACCAAGTAACAAATACCTGTGGATTTTGTCGCGTGAACCACAACTGGACGAAGCAACTTATCAGTCCTATCTGGAGACTGCGAGACACTATGGCTACGACATCACAAAGTTAATCAAATTACCGCATTAATCTGCTACCCTTTGGCCGAACTGCTTAGTCTCTTACAGTTCGGCTTTTTTTCACTTCACATAAAATTCATATCTGACTGATTAGACTCATCAAATGGAATAAAGACAGTTGCTCGAAATAGGATGAGTCCATGTTGAAAAGTCTGATGCGATGGATAGATAGCTGGTCTATATCGACACCAACCGAAACACTGACGGCTGAAAATAGCAAGATTCAGTGGGTCCGGATTTTACCCTTTATTCTGCTGCATCTGGCCTGTTTCGCTGTGTTCTGGGTCGGTGTGTCATGGTTTGCGCTTGGCTTTATGGTCGCGTTCTACTTGATCCGCATGTTTTCCATCACGGCTTTTTTTCATCGCTATCTGTCGCATAAAACTTTTCAGACCTCACGCCCGATACAGTTCCTGTTTGTATTGCTCGGCACCATGAGTGCGCAGCGTGGCCCGCTATGGTGGGCAGCTCATCACCGTTATCACCACCGCTATACCGATACCTTGCAAGACCCACATTCATCCACGCATGGTTTTTGGTATAGCCATGTCGGCTGGTTTCTGAATGAATATAATTTTGCTACGCGTAAAGAGGTGATCAAGGACTGGCTGAAATATCCAGAACTGATTTGGCTGGACCGTTTTAGTTTGATTGTGGTGTTGCTGACTGCGGGCGGGATTTATGCACTAGGCGAATGGCTGGCCATCACTTGGCCGCAACTCGGGACGTCCGGCCTGCAATTGCTGGTCTGGGGCTTTGTGGTTTCCACGGTGTTATTGATCCATGCGACCTTGTGCATCAATTCATTGGCGCATCATTATGGCAGCCGTGATTTTGAGACGGATGACCACAGCCGTAACAATTTATTTCTGTCACTCATCACCTTAGGCGAAGGCTGGCATAACAATCATCATTACTATGCTGGTAGTACCCGGCAGGGTTTTTACTGGTGGCAGATTGATGTGACCTATTACTTGCTGAAACTCATGTCCTGGCTGGGACTGGTCTGGGGCCTCAAGCCCATTCCGGCACGGATTTATGAAGCCAGTAAAATCGCTCAGGCTCGAAAACATAAAAAAGCTGCTACTGCCGACACTCACACGATTCAATCGAAGGAATCACCATGAAAATTGCAATTATTGGTTCAGGTATTTCCGGTCTGTACGCTGCCTGGAAACTCAGCAAAGTGCATGAAGTCACAGTCTTTGAAAAGAATAACTACTTTGGTGGTCATACCGATACCCATCAGCTGAATATCGAGGGTGAACAGGTTGCGGTGGATAGTGGCTTTATTGTGTTTAATGAGCATAACTATCCGCTGTTTTGCTCGATGCTAAAAGAACTAGGGATTCAATCGCAAAGCAGTGACATGGGCTTTTCGGTGAATAATCAGGTCAGTGGCTTACAGTACAATCCTTCAAAAAAATTCTCGCTGTTGTTCCGACCTCAAAACTTTCTTAATACTGATTTTCGCGCGATGTTGTCGGATCTGTTCCGTTTCTATGCAGCCAATAAAGATCTGGATGTGGAACAGGTCGATACACAGCTCAGTATTGATGATTATTTAAATCAACATGGTTATAGCGATGCCTTTCGTCAGGAACATCTCTATCCGATGTGTGGAGCGCTGTGGTCCTGTCCGGTGGAACAGGCTGGACAGATTCCCTATAAATTTGTGGTGAGCTTTTTCCAGCACCATCGCATGTTGCAACTGAAAGACCGGCCGTTATGGCTCACGGTGAAAGGTGGATCGGCTCGCTACGTTCGTGCGATTCAGTCCCAGACGAATATTATTTTCCGCAAAACGGGTGTGCTCCATGTATCCCGTAGTGCCAATAATGTACTGGTTGAAACAGCACAGGGCAGTGAGCGTTTTGACTGGGTGATCTTTGCCAGTCATGCTGACGACAGCCTGAAACTGCTTAAAGACCCGACAGCGCAGGAGCTGGACGTGCTGGGCAAGTTCCGCTATCAGGCTAACCGTATGGTGGTGCATTCAGATACCCGCATCATGCCCAAATCCAGACGTCAGTGGGCCAGCTGGCATGTGCATGTGACCCCGAGTCAGGCAGCTGAACAGACACCTTTCCAGCACAGTGGTATGCACTATGGTTTCAGTTACTGGATGAACCAGTTGCAAAACCTGCAATGCAAGACTCAGGTCTTTGCCACTCTGAATCCTAATTTCACCCTCGATCCGAAAAAAATCTGGGTAGAACGGCATTACCGACATCCGGTGTTTGATGCCTCCGCGATTGAAGCACAACAACGCTGGGCTGAAATCAATAGCCAGAACCGCACCTCATACTGTGGCGCTTACTGGGGCTGGGGCTTTCATGAAGATGGTGCCCGTAGCGCTGCATGGGTGGTCGATCAGCTCTTAAAACAGGCCGAGCAGGCCGCCTAGGAGGATATGATGCAAATGTATCCACTGGCGATTGCCTCTGCCGAAATCCGGCATCGCCGTTTCTTGCCCAAAGCGCATGCTTTTGAGACCCGGCTGAACTATCTATACTTTGATCCTGATCAGCTCTCAAGCTTTACTGAAAAATCCTGGCTCTGGTCTTGCAATCGCTGGAATTTCCTGACCCTGGATGAACGTGATTTTCTGACCATGGAATGTGGTTCGATTCGGCAGAAGGTCGCACGTCTGCTGATCAAGCGGGAAAATTATCTGCTAGCGCATGCTGCGTCCATCCGGGTTCTGGCCTTGCCACGTACACTCGGATTTCGCTTTAATTCTGTGGTGTTTTATCTGGTCTTTGATGCCACCGACCAGCTGATCTTTATCCTCAGCGAAATTACCAATACGCCATGGAATGAACGTCAGGTCTATATCCATGACTGCCGGAACAATGTGACCGAACATACGCCGTACCAGAGCCACCAGTTTGATTTCAAAAAGGCCTTTCATGTATCGCCCTTCATGCCGATGGCGCTGGATTACCGCTGGCGATTCAGCTTTTCCGATCAAAGCAATGTGATTCATATGCAGCTGTTCCAACAGGGAATATTGCAATTTGATGCCACCATGCAATTTTCGTTGCAAGCCATCACAGTTCCTTCACAACAGCATCGCTATGCTGTGCTGAAAGTTCTTGAGCCCTTCAGGATGGTCGGTGGAATTTATCTGCATGCCTTTCGCTTATGGAAGAAAAAAATTCCATTTTACCGGCATCCTCGCAAAGAAAAAGGAAACACCTTGTTATGAAAACACTGTTTATGGGAGAAGAAAGCACACTGCCGGTGGTACTGCGCCATCTACTGAAATTACGTCATGGTCAGCTGATTTTTAAAGGCGTCTGGAACGGGATTGTGGGAGAGAGCAGTGATCTGTATGCCGTGATTCAGGTGCATGATAGCCGCCTGATGGATCTACTGTTCCGCAATGGTGTACTCGGTGCTGCAGAAGGTTTCATTCGCGGCTACTGGAGCAGTGAAGATCTGGTCAATGTGATTCGCATTCTGGCGCGCAATCGCGATGTGTTGGACCGGATGAATCAGAACACCTTGGCGAAAGCCAGCCAATTCTTCCTAAAGACTTGGTACAAATCCCGCAAAAACTCGATTGATGGCAGCCGTAAGAATATTGCCGAGCATTATGACCTGAGCAATGACTTTTTCAAGCTGTTCCTGGATTCCAGCATGATGTATTCCAGCGCGGTATTTAAAGAGCCGGGCATGAGCCTGGAACAGGCCTCCGATTATAAAAAAGAACTGATTTGCCAGAAACTGCAGCTGCAACCAATGGATCATTTGGTCGAAATTGGCAGCGGTTGGGGTGGTTTTGCCATTTATGCCGCGCAGCATTATGGCTGTAAAGTCACCACCATTACCATCTCCCAAGCACAATATGATGAAGCGGTCGCGCGAATAGAGGCAGCAGGATTATCCCATCGCGTGGATGTCCAGCTGAAAGACTACCGTCTGTTGAAAGGCAAATACGATAAGCTGGTCTCGATAGAAATGATCGAGGCCGTGGGTGAGCAATACTTAGCGACCTATTTCAACAAATGCCGTGAATTGCTGAAACCGAATGGTCTGGCCCTGATTCAAGCCATCACCATTGAAGATGCCCGCTATGCCAAAGCCTTGAATACCGTGGACTACATCAAGCGTTACATTTTCCCGGGAAGTTTTATTCCCTGCATCAGTATCATGACCCAGTCCGCTTCCGAGCAAAAACTGCGTCTCAAGCATCTTGAAGATATCGGCCAAAGTTACGCCCAAACCTTGCACTGCTGGCGTCAGCGCTTCTTGGAACAACGTGAACAGGTACTGCAACTCGGCTTCGATGAGCGCTTTATCCGTATGTGGGATTTTTATCTATGCTATTGCGAGGGTGGTTTCCGCGAAGGCGTCATCAGTGATGTACATCTGCTGTTTGAAGCCAGTGCTTACTAGGCCACGATAAAACAGGAGGACTGATATGCTGCTGGATTTATTTTTGCTGAATGTCTTCATCATGCTGTGTAGCTGGGTACTGGTGACCTATAACCGCAGAGCGGGTCTGGTGGATGTGGCCTGGAGTTTCAGTATTGCGCTTAATGTCATCATTGCGGCTTGGGTCATGGAAACTGCACCGCTGCTGGTTCGGGTATTTCTGGGTGTATTTAGCGGCATCTGGTTTTTACGCTTAACCTGGCATCTGCTGCGCCGTTATGCCAATGAAACCCGGGAAGATACCCGCTATGCCAATATGCGCCGTGCCATGGGCAGTTATCAGCATCTCGGTTTTCTGGCCTTTTTTATGTTTCAGGCCGGGCTGGTGGCACTGTTTTCCTACCCGATGCTGGAATTGCTCAATATTCCGGTCCAGCAGTGGAATGACTGGACACAGGCTACAGTGCTGGTGGCTGGCATAATCATGCTGCTGGCGCTGATCGGGGAAAGCACAGCCGACCAGCAACTCTACCGTTTCAAACTGAATCCACAAAACCAAGGAAAAACCCTGGACCAAGGCTTATGGAAATATTCACGTCATCCGAATTATTTTTTTGAATGGTTGCACTGGTTTGCCTATCCGGTTCTCGGTCTGGCAGCAGGTGTGTATGGATTATGGGTTTATCCGCTGCTGATGTGGCTGTTTCTGTACTACATCACCGGAATTCCATTTAGTGAACAACAGGCGCTGGCACATCGCGGCGACAACTATAAAGACTATCAACGACGAACTTCAATGTTTATTCCGTGGCCACCCAAAGAGTAGGTAAATACATGGACTTTATGATTCAAAAATCTTTAAAACTGATCGAAAGCGGCAAAGTGCCCGACCCGGTGATTCGCGCAGGCATTCGCACTTTAAGCAAAAAACGTTTGGCACAGGAAGGGCGCTTTGACCCGGCACTGGCGGCACAGCGTTATATGGATGTGCTGCATATGCTGAAAAACAGCGAAATTGCCATCGAGACCGACAAAGCCAATGAACAGCACTATGAACTGCCCACCGCATTTTTCCAGGCGGTGCTGGGCAAGCGGCTGAAGTACAGCGCCAGCCTGTTTGAACAGGCGCATACTACACTGGATCAGGCAGAAGAAGCAGCATTGGCCAGCTATTGTCAGCGTGCACAGTTACAGGATGGACAGGATATTCTGGAAATTGGTTGCGGCTGGGGCTCACTCAGTCTGTATATGGCCGAGCATTATCCCAAAGCCCGCATCACTGTAGTGTCGAACTCCTCGACCCAGCGTCAGTATATTCAGGAACAGGCCCGTCTGAAAAAACTGGAAAACCTGACGGTGATCACCTGCGATGTCAATGTACTGCAACTGGAATCGGCTGCTTTCGACCGTGTGGTTTCGGTGGAAATGTTTGAGCATGTGCGCAACTACCAGAAACTGTTTGAAAATATCAGCAGCTGGCTCAAAGCTGATGGCTTGCTCTGGTGCCATATTTTCTGTCACCGTTTCCTGCATTATCCGTTTGAAGTCAAAAATGAATTTGACTGGATGTCGCAATATTTCTTTAGTGGCGGCCTGATGCCGGCAGCCTCAACTTTCCTGCATTTTCAGCAGCATTTGCAGCTGGAGCAGCACTGGCAATGGGCCGGTACCCAGTATGAACGCACGGCAAATGCTTGGCTGGAGAATATGGACCAAAAGCAGGCTGAGCTGCAGCCCCTGTTTCAGCAGACCTATGGCGCAGATGCGGCCATCTGGTGGCAACGCTGGCGGATTTTCTTTATGGCCTGTGCCGAATTGTTCGGTTATGAGCATGGACGCGAGTGGATGATCGGCCACTTTCTGTTTAAAAAGAAAGCCGTATAATTGAACGATGAATCGAATGCGCCAGCGGGGAATTGATCAATGTTAAAGCTGTTTAGGGACAAACGCGATCATCCTCTGGGTGAGGTGTTTAACCGCTATTACTGGCTGCAAATCGGATTCATTGCCCTGTCGGTGGTGATCGGCATTGCCTGTAGTGCCTGGGTGATCAAAGGCTTTTTGCTGCGCACCGCCTTGGAACAGGAAATGTCACATTACTGGCAGCGGCTGGAACGCAATCCGGCCGCCGAACTTCCCGACACCAAAAACCTGTATGGTTATCGCTGGTATGATACCCCCCCTGTGCAGTTTCAGCACATGCAGTTCGAGCAAGGCGTAAATCGGCATTTTGTCGATGGTAAAGAGCGCATGACCGTCTACGGTGAAAAAGACAGGCAGCATGTGCTGCTGGTCTTTGGCGAAAGTAACGTGAACAAGCTGGTTTGGCTGTTTGGTCTGGCACCACTAATGGTCAGCCTGTTCGTGCTGTATAGCGTATTGTGGTGGTGGAACCGTCGCGCCCGGCGTTATTTTTCTCCGATTACCCGGCTGGCCAATGCACTGGAACATATCGACTGGGAGCATCAGAAAAATCAGGCTTCGCCTTTTCAGGACATCCGTACTGACTCCAATCTGGAAGCAGAATATCTCAAGCAGGCACTGGAAAAATATCATCAGGTGCTCAGCGAGTTCATTCAGCGCGAACGTGAGTTTACCGGTGATGTCAGTCATGAACTGCGCACGCCATTGACGATTTTAAAAGGCAATGTGCAACTGTGTCAGGCACGCTATGGTGACAACAAATCCTTTACCCGCCTGCACAATACTATTGAAGACATGCAGCTGCTGGTCGATACCTTACTGGCTATCGCCCGAAATACCACCAACACCCTGACGGCCGAGCCCACTATGCTGTCAGAATGTCTGGAGAATCTGGTACAGGATCTGGACAGTGTCAGCCACAACAAAGGCATGCAGATCGACCTACAAAAAGACCTCGATGAGCAGCCACGTAAACTGTATCCATCGATGACCAAAATGGTCTTTGGCAATATTTTGCGCAATGCGCTGAATTATTCGCAAGGTACAGAAATTGATGTGATTCTACAGAAAAATACAGTATTGATCGCTGATAATGGAATCGGCATCTCTTTGCCAAATAATTCTAAAGTTCAGGAGCTGTCTGGCCAGCAGTTGCAACTGGAGATCAAAGGGCATGGTATTGGCCTGCAACTGGTACAGAAGTTGTGCAAACAGCTGGGCTGGCGGGTCGAACTCTTTGACCGGCAGTATTATCTCAGTACCCATCCAGAGATTGATCTGGCAATGACGACCGGTCTGATTGTGGTAGTGTATTTAAACTAAGTTTCAGCTTTGTACGTTTAGACTTAAGCTTCCAAAGCAATCTTTAAACCTACACCAGAAATGGTATGAATCAGTTTCTGCTCAAAAGGCTTGTCGACCATTTTACGTAAATTATAAATGTGACTGCGCAAGGCATCACTTTCCGGCTCTTCATCACCCCAGAGTTCCAGCATAATTTCCTGTTTGGTGAGGACTTTAGGTGAATGACGCATCAGCAGTTTCAGCAGTTTGAACTGAATCGGGGGCAGTTCAATCGTCTGTCCAGCCCGAGTCAGCTGCTGTCTTGCGGGATCCAGAATCAAATCATGAATTTGCAGGCGACTACTGGAAACTTCACCCAATGAGCGTTTGATTAAGGCTTTGACCCGAACCACCAACTCATTAAAATCAAAGGGCTTAACCAGATAATCATCCGTGCCGGAATTAAAGCCTTTGAGTTTGTCATCCAGAGTATCGCGCGCCGTCAACATCAGTACGGGTAAATCCAACCCTTCGTCATGACGCAGCCATTCACACAGTTCATAACCCGAACCATCAGGCAGATTAATGTCTAGAAGCAAAATATGATAGCGCTGCTGTTTCAGTAATTGGCGTGCAGCGTTCAGATTGCGGGCATGATCCACCACAAAATCATGTTCTTCCAGAAACTCGCATAAGGTAGAGGCTAGTTCATAATGGTCTTCGACCATCAGGATAAAATGTTTGGACATAACGGCAGAGACTAATTCAATAATTGCTGTTTTAATTTAGCACTAAATGGCTGCGATCCCAGCCAGATATTAAAATATTGTTGTGCTAGCGGATGCTGAAGATTGCCTAACACCTGCTGATTTAGCATCAAGGTCAGGGTCTGAGTCTCGGCTTGATAGCTTAAGCGATAGAGATCACCCGGTTTTACCGGCTTATAAAGCTGGGTGATTCTATCTAATACTATTAAATGTTTAGACTCTCGCTCATTGCGCTTCAGAAAATGGGTCGCTGCACGCTTGAAAGCCCATTCCGGAATATTTTGTGTATAAGAAAAATCAATCTGCATATTCTGGCCTTGCCAGGGTTTTGTACAGTTCTGAGCATAATAACGGGCGACGCCAACCTGTTTCTGAGCTACCAGAAGTGGACCACGACCACACTGATTCATATTCTGGGCATGTGCCCATGAACTGAAACTGCAGAGCATCAGTAGTCCCGTATTTAATACTACTTTTTGAATGGCAGTACCCATGAATAGGCTCCTCCAACATAAGGTAAAGAACGATACAGGCCATTGGCCGGATCCCAGAAATCCTGCTGGAAAATAATTTTTTTGTCTCCGTTGACTTTGATTTCACTGATACCAAAAGAATCCATAGTTCGAGTCGTGCCAAACATTTTAAAGTCATAGGCCATATGCCAGTGCACGTAGGCAGAGTCTTGGTAATAGGAGGTATTTAATAGTTTGACATTCACGTTACTGACACGCTTGTTCATCCCTTGAAAATGTTGGAGTAGATTTTGACGTGATGAAAATTGCGATAGGGTATCGTTAATAAACAGCTGATCGGCATAGAGTGATCCGGCTCGTTCAATAAATGCAGGTGTACCTAAAGTATTAAAAGCTGAAGTAAAGCGAATGCCGATGTCTTGGGCTTTAGCCTGATCCAGCGCAGTTCCCTGAATTTGGTTTCTGGATTTTGCATAATCACCTGAATAGCTGGGAATACTTTTACATCCTGCTAAAACTAGTAGCGGTAAGGACAAGGTAGCTAGCAGTATTTTTTTGATATGTTTCATATTGGCTATCCGTATTAGGTCTATGCTGATACTTTAGGCCGAAAGTCGTGAACAGAATGTGAAGAGGATGAAAGATTCTTCAAGGAAATTTCTCAAAAAAAGCACTTATTGACTGATTAATAGATTAAGGAGAGTTTGAACATGAACATCAAGGCGATAAGGTTGAGTGGTATTAAAGTAGTCTGAGCTAACTTTTCATAATTTAAGAAGTACGAAAAAATGAGATGTATGTGGATTGTCTTCAATGAGTGGGGAAGTTCATGAAAATCATTAACAGAGATCTTTTTAGGAAATAAATATGATTATAATGATCCAATTTATTCATCAAAATAAAAAAAATATTTAAATTATACTAAATATATAACCACTCTTATTTAAATATTCAAAAACTGAATATTATTTCATCTTCCTTTTAATTATCATAAATATTAATAAATTCATTTCTATTATACATAAAAACAATAAATAAATTTCATCTTGATCAAGTGTATGGTACATGTCCGTACTTTTGATCATTTTATATACTTGGCCTATGTTACTACATCAAAAAAAGCTTGTTACCACATCAAAACCTGTATTTTTAAATTCTGTTACCACATCAAAATCTGTATTTTCATGATCTGTTACCACATCAAAACCTGTATTTTTATAGGCTGTTACCACATCAAAACCTGTATTTTTATTTTATTTAGACTTTTTATATATAATTTATTATTTTATAATTAAATAGATTGCTTAATTTTTATTCAAAATAAATTTGAATTTTAATATATATGTATAAGAAATAATTTATTTATAAATTTAATTATTAATCATAAATACAATCTTCTTATTTGAATAAAAAATTAATCTTATGATAATTATTAAGTTCCAAAATAATTATTAAAAATAAAGAACTTCATATGAGTTAATGTTGAATCATATATATGTAAATAAATTATGATCTAAAAGTTAAATTTTCTAAGGTAAAAATTTGCGAAATTTATGTATGAATCATGGAACTGAATGTCTATTCTTGGATAATTCTGGAAAAATTATGTAGAATTTGTACATTAATAAAGATGATAGATGTTTTTTCAAGAATAATTTTTGGACAAATTATGTGAATTTTTTGTATTAATAAGGGTAGTGAGTGTCTATTTAAGAATAACTTGTGGAAAATTATGCATAACGTCTGTATTAACAAGGCTAATTGATGTTTACTGAAGGGTAATTTCGGGAAAATTATGTTGTTTTAGTGCCTAAAGTATGCATTGGTACTTGGATATAAGTATTTTTTAATCACAGTTACTTTGTGAAAAGAGGTCAATGGAAGGGAGGCAATTTGTTGGTTATGTTGCTGACACTAATGTTCATGAAACAAGCAATCGATTTAAGGTTTTTTATGATATAAGTATCACAAATCAACACTTAGGATTGACCTATTGAGACAGGTTCTATCAGCGCTCCATTTGAACTTGCGCAGCTTAATATTATTGCTAACGATCTTAAGCGTGACCTGTCTGTTTGTCTTTTCTTTATTCTTTGTTAACTATACGGTCAAAGAGCGCCTGATCGACAATTCTTTGGCCCTGAATGCCGAATATTCTTCCAGAATTGCTGCACACACTAATTATCAGTTTGAAGAAATCCTAAAAAATTTAAGATTTAGCGCCAATCTGTTGGGAAAAAACTTTTCTAATGAAAATTTAACAAGAAACGAAATATTACGTCTCAAAAGTCAGTCAGGCAATTTCAACAGTGTTTTTTTAGCTGACCGGGAAGGACGGATCATTTCATTTTCCCCAAAAACCTTGAAAATTGATTCTAGAAAAATTCATAGAACCCACGGTATTACCGAGTCGATTAAACGTAAGCAAACTTATATTTCTTCACCGTACTGGTCTTCAACCAATAGATTGATCGTCATTGTTTCTGAGCCGGTTTTTGATGATCAAGGAAAATATTTAGGTTTTATTGCGGGAACGATTTACCTGCAAAGCAAGAATCTGGTAAGTGAAATGCTGGCATCCAAATATGGCTACAAGAAAAATTATACTTACGTCGTGGATGATCAAAGACAGATCATTTTTCATGCCGATACTCGGCAAATCGGACAGAAAGTCCAGACCGGTGATGGATTGACCACGATGCTTCATCAACAGGCTGGTGCTTTCCGTCTGATGAACAGTAAAGGCATAGATAGCCTGGTCGGTTTCTCGCATATTCCCAGCGTGAGCTGGATTGTGGTATCACAGCAGCCGATTAATGAGTTATTTGCTCAAGCCAACAGTATTATTATCAAGGTATCAATCGGGATTAGCCTATTCTATTTATTCATTTTCTTTGTGGTCTGGCGTTTATCGGGCTTGATTGCACTGCCTTTAAACCATTTGGCGAAAATGGCCAGTATGCTCAGTCGGCAGGATGTTCAGGATAAAATCAACGAAATTAAACCTTCGTATTTTGAAGTCAATCAATTCAAAAATTCTCTGATGCTGAGCTGTCAAAATTTCAATGAAAAAATTGATGAGTTGAATCAATCAGTGAATACTGATCCCCTAACTGGTTTATACAATCGCCGTGGAATGAACCTGTTTATCGAAGAGTTTGTGCGTATGCGTACCGATTTTGCTGTGCTGGCGGCAGATATCGACTTCTTTAAAAAGGTGAACGATACCTATGGGCATGACAAAGGCGATATTGTCTTACAAAGGCTAGCGAACGTGATGCAATATCATTTCCGAGACAATGATGTCTGCTGCCGTTCGGGAGGAGAGGAGTTTATTATTTTAATGGCTGCTTCAGATCCTATAAAAGTTTTTCAGGCAGCGGAGCGGTTACGAAAAGCGGTTGAGCTCACTGAAATGGGAGAAATTGGTATAGTGACCATTTCCATTGGGATTGCTTACTGGCCAAATAGTTCTAACGATGTAGAGGAAGTATTGCGCATGGCAGATCAAAAACTGTATCAGGCCAAGCGTGAAGGACGCAACTGTACGCGTTGATTTTTAGACCTTTACTGATGAAAATTGCATAGAGAGATCTAGCGTATTTTTTTAGTAGTAAAGGATTTTATGAATATATTTACGGAATATTTACCTTGGCTCAATGTTATAATAAACATGTGAATTTTCAACAAATAAAAAACCTTGAATAACCTTATTGTATAAGGCTATTTGTGAATTTCATTGGGGAATTTTATGCCAAAATCATCTCGTGACTTATTTTCACCAGATGTATTCGACCTCAAGTCGTTTATTTCTCCTTATATGATGCTGATTCCACCGACGATTTTTGCCTTGCTGATCTGGTGGACCAATCAAAGTTTTGGTTTCCTATTTACCCATACCGTGGCAGAACTGATTTCAATCATTATCGCGCTCACAGCGCTGATTGTGACCGTGGTGTCACGGCATTTTACTAAAAATTATTTTGTGGTTTTCATTGCCATCGCGCTTGGCTGGTGTGGATTTATTGACCTGTTCCACACCCTGCTATATAAAGGCATGCAAATTCTTCCGGTGGACAGTGCCAATCAGGCCACTCAATTATGGATTGGTGCCCGGTTATTGCAGGCCTTTGCCATGCTCGCTGCGCCCTTTATGCTGACACGGGCGATCAAGCCTCTTGCATTGAACCTGTTTTTTGGTCTGTTCAGTGTGGGGATTGTCAGCGCTGTGATGTTGGGTTTCTTTCCAACCGCCTTTGTTGATGAGCAAGGCCTGACCCCTTTTAAAATTTACAGTGAATATCTGATTATTGCGGTTCTGGCGTTAGCACTGGTGCTGGTCTGGCAGCGCCGCGAATATTTATCGCCTCAACTGACGTTTGGGGTCAGCCTGTCCATGCTGACCATGATGGCTTCTGAATTTGCCTTTACCCAATATGTGTCCGTATATGCCGATGCCAATCTGCTGGGGCATATTCTGAAAGTCTATTCGTACTGGTTCATTTATATGGCATTGGTCGAGTCGACCATTAAAGAGCCTTTTAGCATGTTGTCCAAGGCTGCCAGCACTTATGACACCATTCCTGATCCAACCTATATTGTCACTTCTAGCCAAATGATTCAGCAGGTCAACTTGGCGGCAGCCCAGCTGCACGGCATTCCAGCGACACAATTGAGCGGACGCTCTGTGCATGAACTGGTGCATGATCCTCGGGTAAAGGCCGAAGATTGCCCGGTGTGCTCCCGATTGCAGCAGGCTCCGCAAGAGTTTTTAGTCCAGTTGACCTTGCCGGATCACAAAACGGTTGAGTGTCATGTGGCACCTTTTGCAGAACGCCTGGGTAAAAAAACCGTCTGGGTCATGGTGGTACACGATATTACCGATCGCCAGTTTTTGCTGCAGGATCTGCAGGAACGTGTAAAAGAAGTGCGATGTCTGAATCAGATCAATCAACTCTGCAATAATACCCATACCGGCATGAGCGAGCTGTTGCACAAAGTGATGCAGACAATCCCTTCCGGCTTATCTTCTCCGGAGCGGGTTAAGCTGCAGATTGATAGTGACTGGGGTGTTTTTGGTACAGCCCCTCCGGCTCAGATGCCTTTTTTGCAATCAGTCTTTGCCAATGAGACTCAGCAATTCGGCACCTTAAGCATCTGGTATGATCCGGCAGCGGATGCCCCGACTTTTCTAGATGAAGAGCAGAGTTTAATCGATCATATCACCGGTCAGATTACCGATGTATATACCCGGATACAGTCACAAAGGCGTGTAGCACGGTTGACTTATCTCTATCAGCTGCTCATTGAAACCAACCGGGTGATTGCGCATAGCCAGAATCGGCAAGATTTGCTAACCGAGTTGCAGCAGGTGCTGTTGAATCTGGGTAGTTTTGCTAAAATTTTAATTGCAATCAAAGCAGAGGATCGAGCTGACAGTCCATTGATGATTCAGTTCCATCATAATATTAGCGCAAATATTATGCCCACTTTACGCACTCTCTTACAGCAAGATGAAAATACTCCATTGCATCAGGTGAAAAATACCAGTCCAGAGGTAGATGTCTATGCCTATTCCTTGATCAATGACGCGGACGAGAATGTTTCACCAGAATACCAGGCATGGAGACAGTACTTAAAACAGGAAAAGATAAGTCAGGCAGCATTAATCCCGTTGTTGCTTGATGGACATTTCTGGGGGCTAGTGGGGGTGTATACTACAAGGCAAGTAGAATTTGATGAGGAGCAAATTCTACTGTTGCAAAATCTTTCTAGGGACATTTCTTCTGCGTTGGAGCGTTTTTCAGCGGAGCAACAGCGTAAAACTGCCGAGACCTATTCTCAGCAGATGGAACAACGTTTCCAACAGGTATTTTTGCAGTCTCCCGTGCCAATGCATATTATTTCCGTACAGGATGAACGAATTCTTGCGGTTAATTTGGCCTATGAAAAATGGCTGGGATATAGTCTGGAAGATTTTCAAAATCGGGAAGCCTGGCTGGAAAAAGTGGCGCCTAATCCAGAGCAAAGACAGTTTATGCAGCAGAACTGGGAAGAGGCATTGCAACTGGCAAAAAACGGTAAACAGGTGCAATTTCCTGAAATTACTCTGTTAGCTAAAGATGGTAGTCAGCGTATTGCTCAGCGAACACTGGCGATTGTCGGCAATGATGTGATTCTGGCTTGGAATGATCTGACCACCATCCGCAAAACTGAACAGGCATTACGAGACAGTGAACAGCGTTTCCGGGGTATGGTGGAACAAACCGTGGTCGGGATGTATGTGCTGCGCGACAATCACTATCTGTATGTCAACCCGAGTTATGCCAATATGCTGGGCAGGTCTGCTGCAGCACTCATTGGACATAATATTCTGGAATTTAGCACCATGGCCGCAGACACACCGGCACTGATTAACCAAGAGCAGGATCAGGCTGCAGAATATTCGAGCCTATCCTGTGTGGTTCCGTTCCGACATCAAAATGGCCAGATCCGGGAATTTGCCCTGCATAGCCGTCGCATCACTTGGGATGATGGCTTGCCAGCCTCGATTGTGATGGCACAGGACATTACCGAGCAAAAGCAGGCACAGGACCAGATTGCCCGACAGCTTGAGCAGTTGGAAGCTACCATGTATGGTACGTTACAAGCCGTATCGATCATGGTGGAATTACGCGACCCTTATACAGCGGGACATGAACGCCGTGTCGGGCTGATTGCCAGTGCGATTGCCAAGGAAATGGGCTGGAATGAAAAACGCTGTCTGCAGATGGAAGAGATTGGATTGGTACATGACATTGGTAAAATTTCAATTCCTTCCGAAATTCTGACCAAACCTACTCGTCTGACCTATCTGGAAATGGAAATGATGAAAGGTCATGCGCAGGCTGGTTATGAAATTCTCAAGGATGTTCCTTTCAATATTCCAATTGCTGAAATCATTGGTCAGCATCACGAACGCATGGATGGGACAGGTTATCCTAAAGGATTAAAAGGTGATGAGATTCATCCTGAGGCGCGTATTCTGACGGTGGCCGATGTGATCGAGTCAATGGCTACGCATCGCCCATACCGTCCTGCTTTAGGCATAGAGGTTGCGCTTGCAGAAATCTTAAAAGGACGTGGAACGATTTATGATGTAGAAGTATGTGATGCAGCAGTACGTTTAATTAGGGAAAAGGGATACGTCTTGCCAAGTTAAGCAGTCTTGATCATCAGGTGAATAGCAGCCAAAAAGCTATTCACTTATTTTTTAGTTAAGTAGTATTCCGGATAAATTTGATATTGTTTAATGCTTTAAATTGAAGCGCTAACATGCTTATGTTATCTATAACTGAATAGAAAGTTCGTATTTGGAGCATTATCGATGTCATACCAGAATATTTTAGTACCAGTTGATGGTTCAAAAGTTTCATTCTCCGCGGTAAAACATGCGGTCGAAATTGCTCAGGTATTCGATAGCAGATTGACCTTCATCAGTCTGGTTTCTGAAGATCCATTTACAGATGCAGATTTCTATTATTATTATGTCTCTGCTCCAATGAAAGAACACTTTATTCAAGCTTATGCGAATGCAGAAGAGGTATTAAAACAAGCAAGTGAAATTGCATATGCAGCGGGCGTTCAAGTTGAAACTAAAGTCCTAAAAAGTGTAGTGTTTGAAGAAAGTATTGTGAAAACTGCCAAACAGATACAGGCTGATCTCATTGTGATGGGATCGCATGGTCGCAGAGGTTTTAAAAAATGGAGACTCGGAAGTGTGGCCACAGCTGTACTTCGCTCAACCGAATTACCAGTGATGATCATGAAATATTAGGGTGTGTTGACATTTTAGCTTAACAAATAGCGAAGTAGTAAAATCAAATCTTCAAACCTAATTTCACTATTCGATATGCCTCGTACCATGCTGAAAGATCAACACTGGCAAAATTTAAAAGTTATTCTGCGTAATTTATCCATTCATCATAATTCAAATTTACTTAATTTTATTGAAGCTATTCTCATAGTTTTAATTATAAATAGTAAATATCAACGGTGCCTAGTAAATTCAAAAATTTTTAATAGTCAATTTTAGGACTAATTTTTCTTTAAAATCATTAGCAAAATGCTAGAGTATGAAGATTGCTATTGGACGGTAGAGGATAAAACCATGGCTGTTATTCTTCAGGTAGACTTTCCGACGCCAGGCCCATTTGGAGAAGAGATGAGTCGCGCCTATCAAACACTTGCAGAAAGTATTAATCAGGAAGCTGGCATGATCTGGAAAATATGGACAGAAAATAGCGATGCTCAGGAAGCAGGGGGAATTTACCTGTTTGATAGTCAAGATAATGCAGAAAAGTATTTAAAAATGCATACTGCACGCCTGAAAAATTTTGGAATAAAAGATATTCGGGGGAAAATTTTCCAAATTAATTTACCACTGTCTGCTATTAATCAATCCCACTTCATTGTGCAACTTTGACTTTGGTCGGTCTGGAAGCAAGATACTATCTCATCCCACTTCCTACCTAAATTAATCTCTGTTGCATTTCGTCTGAGAATCCAAGCAATAAAAAACCCTGACATCCTGCCAGGGTTTTTTACAGTGCGATCTTTGGTAGCTGCTATTCTACCCTCACTATCCTAGTGTTAGAACTTATCGTTGTTGTTTTCTGTTCCGGAACTTCCTGTTCCTGCATGATTTCATCATAAGTAAAAAAGCACAGATCCCCTAGCCGCAAAATCCCTAAATGTCTGTGCGCCAGGGCGTACAAAAAAGGCTAAAAGTTGTCCCGCTTTTATCTACAGCAATTGGGGATAACTTTTCCCCTAGAGATCTGATGGAATCAGGAAAAATTCTAAAACTGTCCTAGATAAATAGATGAGCTAATTAACCAACACATTCGGCTCATTAGTTGAGTTGAATGTATGCTATATTCAACTCATCTTAGATTTTTAGAGAAAGATGGCTTTGTTGCACAAAGCTATTCTTGAGGGCTTCTTTAGCAATATAATTTCCAGATGAAGAAGCCTGCACCTAAAACTTACCGTACAACCAATTGGTCCTCGTATAACCAAGCTTTAATCAAGCGAGGAAATATTTCAATCTGGTTTGATCCTAAGACCCAATGGTATGCACAACCACAAGGCAAGCACGGACGAAATCAAACTTATTCCGATACAGCGATTCAATGCTGTTTAATGATCAAATCTCTATTCCGTCTTTCTTTACGTATGGTCACTGGCTTTGCTCAAAGCCTGATTAAACTCTGTGGCTGAGCAGCCCCGAATATCAGTGATATTCGTACTCCACCCTCTGTAGACGACAAAAGCATATTGATATTGCGATAAGCTATCAGAAAAGTCGTGATGGGTTACACCTACTCGTCGACTCTACGGGTTTAAAATTTTTAGGTGAAGGTGAATGGAAGCGTAAGAAACATCAGCCTGAATACCGTCGGCAATGGCGTAAACTGCATATTGGTATAGATGCTGAAACACTGCAAATACGTGCCGTTCAGCTTACGACAAATAATGTCAGTGATTCACAAGTACTAGGTGATTTACTGGATCAAATCCCACCAAATGAGCGAATAGATTCTGTCTATACCGATGGGGCGTACGACACGAAGTGCTGCAGGCACTGTTGCAAATAACGACTAATGGTAAGCTGAAGGGCACTGTTGCAAATAACCACGAATGGTAAGCTGAAGACTGTTCTAGCTAAAGGTGCAGTATATGAATCCTTTCCATGGTCGGCATTTTCAGGGCGAAATCATTCTTTGGGCTGTGCGCTGGTATTGTAAATATGGCATTAGCTATCGTGAACTGCAGGAAATGCTGGCCGAACGTGGTGTGAATGTTGATCACACGACGATTTATCGTTGGGTTCAACGTTATGCTCCTGAAATAGAAAAACGTTTACGCTGGTATTGGCGTAATCCTACAGGTCTGAGCTCGTGGCATATTGATGAAACCTATGTAAAAGTGAATGGACGATGGTCTTATCTGTATCGTGCAGTCGATCAACGTGGCGATACCATTGATTTTTATCTTTCTTCTAGACGTAATACCAAATCAGCATATTGTTTTCTTGGAAAAATTTTAAATAATGTGAAGAAGTGGCAAATTCCACAAGTGATCAACACGGATAAAGCACCCACATATGGACGTGCTTTATCACGGTTAAAACGGGAAGGTAAATGTCCACCAGACCTTGAGCACAGGCAGATTAAGTATAAAAATAACGTGATTGAATGTGATCATGGTAAGCTAAAGCGGATCATCAGGGCCACGTTAGGATTCAAATCTATGAAGACGGCTTATGCCACAATTAAAGGTATTGAAGTCATGCGTGCACTACGTAAAGGCCAAGCTTCGTCATTTTATTATGGTCAGCCTCAGGGTGAAGTCTATCTGGTGAATAGAGTTTTCGGTCTCTAAGCACTTTTTAAAGGGAACATCATCGACTCAAATTTCTATTTGCAACAGTGCCCAGAATACCGGCCCGCTCAGCCATCTTGCTCTGCCAAGTTTAGTGGCTTTCGCTTCTGGCCTCTTAGGACGATCGGTACAAAGTCAGATGGTGGTACTGGGTGATATGAGCTTGGGTGGTTCAGTGACACCGGTGGAAAGTATTGCCGAATGTCTGCAAGTTGCTTTTGATGCGGGTGCCAAGAAGGTTGCTTTACCAATGAGTAGTGCGGCAGATATCCCAACGATTCCTGTGGAACTGTTTACCAAGTTCCAGACCAGCTTTTATGCAGATCCGGTGGATGCGGTGTTTAAAGGGTTAGGGGTGGATTAATTTCATATCTGTCTAAATAGATAACAGTTAGGAGATTATTTATTCTTTCAATAGACAAAAACTTGCGGAATTTCTCTTAATTTGTAATCCTTGCGGCCAAGGGTGTCTAGCGTAGCTAAGACAGGTATTCGTTATAGTCGGGCCGCTATAATACGGATGATGAGTGCCTGTATGTTTAACCTAAATATCTTTAACAAGATCTCTAGCGAAGTATTGACCATCAAAAATGATCTTGAGCTGAATTCTGAGAATCAACTGATAACTAAATATAAGAGTTCTACTTCTGAAGACTATAAAAAAGCAATTATTTTGATCTTTAAAGAACGTGGCTATACCAGGTTAGAAATAGGTCAGTTACTTGAAAGATAACTCTAAAGACTTCCTAAAAATAACATAATACACGTTATACAAAATGCGTTATAATTATCTATATAAATCAATGCTGTAATTCCTAGTTGATAGCCCGAGTTTCCATGACCGGGCTTTTTTTATGATTTTTCACGTTCCACGCTTATTCTTTAATCAAAGTTTCACGACTTTGATTAGTACACCTAAACAAGTCTCTTAGCCATTCGGCAAGAAAAACCGGCTTAATCAAGATGATGATACAAATGCATCAAATCGTGGATTTTCTCAGTGATATTAGACGCAAGATTTTAATCGGATCCTGCTGTTGAAAATTACCGGAGATGATGAAAAGGCTAGAGCCAAATTAATTACACAAATGGATAAGTATTTAACAGACGAACGTGATCGAAAATTGTTTAATTTACCCCTTCAATGAAAATTAATTCACCTGAAATAACGTATCAGTAGGACCGTAATATGAGACTTTTGGTTGCTTTAATTTTTCCCTGGCTGCTGTTTTTTACGATAGGTCGTCCATTTGCAGGAATGATGTGCTTATTTCTTCAGATTACGATTCTAGGGTGGATTCCGGCCGCAATCTGGGCTGTATATGCTTTGTCGCAGTATAAGACAGATAAAAAGATCAGGAAAGCATTGCTCTACTAATTTCTGTGAAGAGGAAAATTAACTATTTTTTTCTTTTTAGACCTGAGACGTTCTCCAAATTGACCGCACTTTTAAGTGTGGTTTTTTATTTTTACCTAGCCTAAAGATATCATTTAGAAAAGAACTCATTTTTTATGAATTATCCAAAGTCCGTGAAAGATAATCTGACAGACAAAGAAACCTCGATCCTGCGTCAATTAGTGAAGGAGTAATTTCATGGATAACAACTTATTTGATGACCTAGTTGCTTCGATTAAAGAAGCTGGTGCCATCAAACGCAATGAGATGAAAGAAAGCCGAGTGACTGAGCTTGAATTACCAGATATTAAAGAAGTACGTGAGAAAACAGGCTTAACCCAAGCTGAATTTGCTGCACGTTTGCATATCAGTGCCAGAACTCTACAAAACTGGGAACAAGGCCGTCGCTATCCGACTGGTCCTGCAGCGACTTTAATTCGCATTCTGGATGCTCATCCAACTCTGATTTAAATATTTAAGATAATAAAAAACCCCAGCATCCTGCCGGGGGTTTTTATTGGAACATTAGGTCTCTGTGCTTTTGCCTGTCTTATATAGCGCCATCCTGGTACTTATTTTTAATTATATGGAACTTCCTGTTCCTGACCATTCAATCATATGAAAATTCCACTATTCCGAATAGCCGCAAAGGGCCGGAATTTATGTAAGCTAAAGCGTACAAAATAGCCTAAATTTTATCCACAAAAAATGTGGATAATTTTGGACATTGGGGCATTGATAAAATTTGAAAAATCTCAAAATTGATTACTTTTTAAACAAAATTATTGGCAAGAACTATCAAAACCGCTCATAAAAAAGCCGACTTGTTTCAAAATCGGATTTTTGGGCATTCTTGGATTTTTCTTGTTTTATTAAGTAGTTGATATCTATATTAATATACAAGTGTTGTTATTCACCAATTAAAATGTCTATGCGATAAACCATTTAAAATGTCCTGTTTTTAACCACAAGAGTCAAGCACAGGATTTAAATTTCTTTGTTCAATAACAGCTTTCTGAGCTTTACGGCTCGGCATACTTTTCTTGGCACGGGAACGTTTATTCTGTTTCTCCAATTCTTCATGTTGTTGCTGGATATGCGCCAGGACTGAACCTAACCGTTTATTCTCAACAATCTCATTTTGCTGCAGCCCAGCCAATTTATTGAAGATGCTGTAGTTGAGCTTTCGTCCTTCATGCATGAGGGCCACAGTGCCATCCGGATACTCCAGAAATGAAATGTATTGCCCAGCAAGCTTATGATTCAGCTCTGTCGGTTCAAGCAGATAAATACATTTGTCATAGGTAATCGTCAGGTTCTTGGTGACCTTACGCGGTTCCTGCCAGGTAAAAATATCATCCAGTTCAAGATCAGATTCGGTTAATGGTCGATGCAGGTTCTTTGAGTTTCGCGCACATTTGGCGAACTTCTGATTGAACTGCTCAATAAAGCAGGGCAACCAGGCATTTGCTTCTGCAATCGAACAGATGCCTTCCAGGCGCATCTCCTTGATCAAACGGTCCTGAAGGGTTCTATTCGCTCGCTCTACGCGACCTTTGGCCTGGGGTGAATTGGCGAAGATAATATCAATGTTTAACTCATTCAGAATCCGCCCAAATTGCGTGATCTGGCTGTCTTGCCTGGATTTCTGGTTGACTCTAAATACCGAGTGTTTATCGCTATAAAAGGCCAAGGGCTTGCCGTATTGCTCAATGTAGGCTCGGGTTGAAAGCATATAGTCAAAGGTCGTTTCAGCCTCACAAAAGCGTAGATGCAACAGCTTGCCGGTAGCATCATCGATATAAACCAGCAAACAGCATTTGGTGGCTCTTCCTTCAAACCAGTCATGATATGAGCCATCAATCTGGATCAGCTCACCGAAGCAATCACGGTTATAGCGTGGCTGGTATGGGCGTTTTAGACGTTTGGATCGCGGAATCCAAAGGTCATTTGCAGTCATCCAGCGCCGAACCGTTTCTACCGGGATATTCAGGTCAAACATGCTGCTGAGCTTCTCATGCGCCA
>NZ_VPEB01000023.1:0-31033 GCF_013417415.1 Acinetobacter sp. YH12254
CAATACCAGCGCACAGCCCAAAGAATGATTTCGCCCTGAAAATGCCGACCATGGAAAGGATTCATATGCTGCACCTTTAGCTAAAACAGTCTTCAGCTTACCATTCGTGGTTATTTGCAACAGTGCCCTTACTTCAAAGCCAAAATTTTTCGGGCACCATTAAGTACGAATAAAGAAACCAGTATGCCAATGATTAAGTCTGGATAAGCTGATCCCGTCCACGCCACGAGTACACCGGCAAATATAACGCCCATATTTACGACAACGTCATTCGCCGAGAAAATCCAACTGGCTTTCATATGTGCGCCATCTTCTCGATGACCAGAAATAAGATATAAGCATGTCACGTTAGCTATAAGTGCGAGCAGGCCAATAACAATCATGAGCGTTGATTCTGGCTCGCTTCCAAACATGAATCGTCTAATGACATCAACAATCACGATAACAGCAAGTAATAACTGAATCCAACCTGCGAAATGGGCTGCTTTTATTTGATATTTCGCAGCTTTTCCGACGGCATATAGCGCAATACCATAAACGGCTGCATCGGCAAACATATCTAGAGAATCAGCAATCAATCCTGTAGACGCAGCAATAATACCGCTGATGAATTCTATAAAGAAAAGTAGAGCATTAATACCTAATAACAGTTTAAGTACTTTAGCTTGTCTCACAGGATCAGGTTCATTAGGTATATCGCCTGAAGAAAGCTGTATTTCATCAAGTTTCGCCCCAAAACCCAGTCCTTCGAGTTTAGCCGTAATTTGCTGAATCCCTTCATTATGGAAGACTTTCAGTTTTCGATTGGGAAGATCAAAAGTAAGACCTTTAACTGCTTCAATATCTGCAAGAGCCATACGGACCATTTGCTCTTCAGCAGAGCAATCCATTTTAGGAATGGTGTAGGTACTTGTTTGCTTAGCCTGTTGATTGCTTATATAAGTTTCAGTCTTCACAAGCTTTGCACCAAAACCCAAAGCTTCAAGTTTGGTGGTTATATTTTCATCTTTTTGATTATGTAGAACCTTTAAAGAACGGTTAGGTAAATCAAAGAGGAGTTTTTGAACACCATCAATTGAAGATAGCGCCATACGAACCATCTGTTCTTCCGCAGAACAATCCATTTTGGGAACTAAGTATTCACTCATGTAGTGCGAATCTTTTAAAACGTCTTCAGTGCTTAAATTTTCTTTGGGATCAGAACCACAACAGGATTGTGCGGTATCTTCACAACTGTTTGAAGTGTTACAGCAAGGAGATGAAGATTTTTTTTCTTCCTCTTCACCACAACAGCTAAGCGTATTATCACAATTCTTTGAATTGTTTGCTTCTGCAATTGATGGATGATTTTCTTGTTGAGATTTCTTATCTTCGCATGGTGTTTCTTTACTACATCCACAACCACTCATAATTATACCCATTAAAAAAATTATAAACTTTGAATATTAGAATCCCTATAGTTACTATAGAGTCAAGAATCTTTGGAAATACTAACTCAATGCATTTAAAAATTGGTGAACTCTCTAAAAAAACCTCATGTTCAGTATTAACAATTAGGTTTTATGAAAAGGAAGGTTTAATTCCGGAACCGGAAAGAACGGAAGGAAATTACCGCCTTTACGATGTAGGCTATGTTGAGCGAATTAAATTTATTTTGAATTGCCGAACTTTAAATATGAGTTTGAATGAAATTCGTCAATTACTTACCTATAAAGACAAACCTGAGAAAAATTGTTCAGATGTGAATGAATTAATTGACTTACATGTCAGTGCTATCAGAGAAAATATAATCAAGCAACAAAAGCTTATTGAACAACTATCTGATTTAAGAGGTACTTGTGATGGTTTATGTACAATTGACCAATGTGGAGTTTTAAAAAATCTAGCTTGATTATCTAGACCTATGCTTTTTTCAAAAAATCGGCACTGTTGCAAATAACCACGAATGGTAAGCTGAAGACTGTTTTAGCTAAAGGTGCAGCATATGAATCCTTTCCATGGTCGGCATTTTCAGGGCGAAATCATTCTTTGGGCTGTGCGTTGGTATTGTAAATATGGCATTAGCTATCGTGAACTGCAGGAAATGCTGGCCGAACGGGGTGTGAATGTTGATCACACGACTATTTACCGTTGGGTTCAACGTTATACGAATCTAAAAATGGGAGCCTATAGCTCCCATTTTTATTGTTAAACGTTGAATCCTATATGTTTTCCTGTTGGAAGCTCTACATCAATACGGAGCTTCCCACCCATTGCCTCAACATACTTTTTCATGGTTGAAATCTTAAGATCATTGCCACGATTTTCTATTGCTGAAAGCGATGGCTGTTTTATTCCCAAAGTTTCAGCAAGCTCTTTTTGAGAAATTTCGAGTTCTTCACGAATAAGATGAAGCTGATTTTCTAGCAGTAATTCATCAGCCATTTTTTGAATACGGGCTTGGCTCTCTGGAGAGCGGCTAGCTAACAATTCTTGCAGAGTCTTAGCCATTAGATTTATCTCCTAGGGTAGTGAGATGAAGTTGGTATTGTTCATCTGCAATATCCAGCATGTCTTTATAAAAACGCTTTTTACCGCCTTTATCAGCAATACATAGAACAATAGCCTGTCGTAAGGGATCAAATGCGAAGAAAGCTCTTAAGGGTCTACCGCGATGTTGAACACGCAGTTCTTTCATATTGGTAAATTTAGACTCATACACAGTATCTACTAAAGGACGGCCTAAACTCGGTCCCTGCTGCTGTAGAACAACCAGGGCAGCTAGGACCTTCTCTTGTGTAGGTTCATCTTGCTGTTCAAGCCACTGATTAAATAGATCTGTCGTAATGACTGTCCACATACCACAACCAAAATATAGATTATAGTCTATATTTTAGGGGCATTATGTTTGTTTTGCAAATGAGAAAGGATAGGCAATAAAAAACCCCGGCATCCTGCCGGGGTTTTTCATCGTTGCTGATTGTGCTGTTGTATCCTCTGGTCCATGTGCAATAACTTATAATTTTTGTTTTATGTTATGGAACTTCCTGTTCCTGATGAGTTCATCATAGGAAAATTCCACTGTTCCAGGTAGCCGCAAAGAGCCGATATGTATGTGCGCCAGGGCGTACAAAATAGCCTAAATTTTATCCACAAAAAATGTGGATAATTTTGGACATTGAGGCATTGATAAAATTTGAAAAACCTCAAAATTGATTACTTTTTAAACAAATTTATTGGCAAGAACTATCAAAACCGCTCATAAAAAAGCCGACTTGTTTCAAAATCGGCTTTTTGCGGTTTTTACGATCAGGATGAATTTTTTAAGTTATTGATATTTATATTAATATACAAGTGTACTTCGTATAACCGCCATTATGTTAAATGGATAGTTATTTAGTGGAAAAATCAAGTTTTTGAAATTTCAAATTGAAGTTTTTTCGTTCAATTAGTAATTGTAATTTATATTCTATTGAATAACTATTTCATAACTTTTCCTATCATATTTGGCTGCATACGTAGCTACTTCTTGATTAATCTTTTTATGATTTTTATCTAAATATGAAAAGATTATTGAATCCTCATTGTGCTGCTCGTAATTGATGGCGTATTTATATTCTGAATAAGGATAAAGAGTACCTAAGCTATAAGTTTTTTGAGCACTAATATAAGTTACTTTAAGGTCTGTAATTGGATAATCAGTCTGATTTTTAATAAAAATATATCCATTTTTTTCAAATGGCTGGCATCCTATAAGTAGAACTAATGTAAGACAGTAAAATAGGCTATTCTTCATTTTGGTAGTTCTTCAATTGGTCTTATGAGTTTATTAATAACTATAACTTGTGAGGTATCACAGCCATGATCTACTTCAGTTATCCAAGAATAATTATTTTTTTCTAGAGGATAGGAGCCGCCTCCTCCATATGCTACTTTATCACCTAAAAAATAAGTGTCTGAATCTACTTTTAAGCTCTTAGTTTCTATATTCCAATCTATAGTTTTCGTAGCAAAAATTGGCAGAACTTTAGAGCCATCAGCATGTTCTAGATATAAGCATTTACCTTCCCTAATGAGCTTAGCCTCACTATAACTTGCATTATCTGCTCCCCCTGTATAGTGAATACGTGGAACAACTATATTTGATTCAATTTTTTCTGTAACTGGACTACAGGCTGCAAGAAAAATTAATAAAATAAATTCTAATCTTTTCATATTAAAGGAATTTTTGAGAAAATAATAATAGAGAAATTAAAGCAAATTATTCCAAAAGGCTCTGATTAAAAATTGTTAAAATTAGTAGATATATGGGAGAAAATTATGAAAAAATTTTTATACTTCAATTGCTTATCTTTTATTTTTACTTATTTATCTTTGTTTTATCAGAAATATACATTGGTGGATCGTATAGTTGTAGACAAGCTTGAAAAAGTTAAAGTCATTGGAGGAGGATTTCCCTTACAGTTTTTAGTAGATGGTGAAGTATCTCCAGGTGGGAGTATAGCGCTAGATCCTTTAAATATTATTATAGGAATAGATCAATTTATCTTCTTATATTTTATTTTTGATTATTTGTTCTGGATAAGTATTTTATTTGCTTTTTACATAATTTTGAAAAGGTACAAACTAAAACAGATTTTCTAAAATTAACATAATACACCTTATACGTAATGCTTGATATTTCTCTTTAAATATCATTATATTAAAGCAAGCCGTTCTGGAATATAGGACACCAGAGCGGCTTTTTATTGATTATTCATGTTCCACGCTTAAAATTCGAACAGTGTTTCATGATTTTTATAAGTTAAACTAAATTTAGTTGCTAATCCCAATAAGCTATTCACTAACTTGTAAATATCGGTATACCGCCTGACGACTAATCCCAAAAGCTTTCCCTAATACCATTTTCGATGGATACTTCCCCTCCTTCCATGCTTGTCGTAAAGCTTCAGCTTGGTCAGGCTTTAGTTTATGCACCCGACCTTTGTACTTCCCCTGAGCAGAGGCGAGTTTTATTCCTTCCTTTTGCCGCTCTAAAATGATCTCACGTTCGAACTGTGCAAAAGCACCCATCATTTGAAGCATCAAATTATCCATCGGGGTGGATTCGGCTGTAAAAGTAATATTTTCTTTTACAAACTGGATGGCGATTCCTCGTTTGACCAGTTTATCTACTTCAGTGACCAAATCTTTTAGGCTTCGCGCAAAACGATCCATTGAATGTACAATCACCCTGTCCCCTTCCCGGACATAGTTCAACATTTCCTGAAATTTAGGTCGGTCAGTATTTTTACCTGAAGCACGGTCAACAAAAATCCGATCGACCTCAATTCCTTCAAGTTGACGTCCAGTGTTTTGCTCGACAGAACTTACCCGGACATACCCTACTTTTTGGCCTTTCACTTTTTCACGCCCCAATTGGATAAAAATGAACAATTTCGTAAATTATAAATCTTTAACACTAAAGTTACATGTTACTTATGATTAAAAATCATTTAAATGATACATAATTTCATGAACTTTCAGATTGTAACTTTAGAGTATACTTTAAAGTTACACAAAACATCTATATGAAGACTAAAGTCCAAATTAGTGTTTATGTTGGTTCAATGTATTACATTTCGTATTTTCTATTTGTAACGTAATTTCAGTAATATTATGATTATGTTTTAGAACTTCTAAGGCCTTTTGATAGAGTTGATCTGTATTGCTATTCGGAGCAACCAAATGAGCAGTTAAATGAATATTTCTTGAGGATATAGCCCAGACTTTCAACTGATGAATCCCTTCAACGCCCTCTAGCTTCAATAAATCATTTCTTAACGACTCAATATCAATCTCATCAGGAACTCCTTCAAGCAGAATATGAATACTTTGTTTTAATAAAATCCAAGTTCGAGGTAAGACCCAGAAGCCAATTAACACAGCGATTACGGTATCAACCCACATCCACTGGGTAAAATAAATAACTATTCCTCCGATAATCACGCCTATCGATCCTAGAGCATCACTAAGAACTTCTAAATATGCACCTTTTATATTTAGACTTCCTTCAGCACTAGCAGAAAGGATTTTCATTGAAATCAAATTTATGACCAAACCAATGACCGCGACAATCATCATTCCAACACTTTGAATTTCAGCAGGATTCGTAAAACGTTGATAAGCTTCATATACAATATATATTGCTACCACAAAAAGCATCACCGCATTAAACAGAGCCGCTAAAATTTCAAATCGCTGATAGCCAAAAGTTCTTTTATCATCTGCGGCTTTTTTACCAATTTTGATAGCGGCAAGAGCAATAGCTAAAGCGGCTACATCAGTAAACATATGAGCTGCATCAGATAACAAAGCCAAACTTTGGGTAATAAAAGCAGCGACAACTTCTACTATTAAAAAAGTAGTCGTTAAACCTAAGGCAACCATTAACTTCTTACTATTTTCTTCAGTAACAACCGCATGGCTATGATCATGATGTTCTGACATAAAATATTTTCCTTATTCTATTTATGATGAGCAGAGATATTGGATAACAGCCAATATCTCTGCTGTAAATCGACTAATCTATTGGATTAAGAAACTTTCTTTTCATTTATCCAACGATAAAGCACGGGTAACAGCACCAAAGTTAGTAATGTTGAAGAGATAATCCCGCCAATCACTACGGTTGCCAGTGGCCGTTGAACCTCAGCCCCTGTTCCGGTTGCCAGCGCCATTGGTACAAAACCCAGTGAAGCCACACAAGCTGTCATCAACACTGGTCTTAAGCGCAAAATAGCCCCTTGCCACACGGCTTTATGCACTGGATATTTGTCCCTTAATTCCTTAATAAAGGTCAGCATTACCAGTCCATTGAGGACTGCAACACCAGATAAGGCAATAAAGCCAATTCCAGCTGACATCGATAATGGAATATCCCTTAGCCAAAGGAACAGCACACCACCGGTCAAGGCAAAGGGTACCCCGGTAAAGACCAATAGACTTTCTTTGACATTGTGAAAGACCGCCATCAGTAAAATAAAGATAGTGATTAAAGCCAGTGGAATCACGATTTGCATCCGTGCTTTGGCTGAAGCCAAATTTTCAAACTGACCGCCATATTCTATCCAATAACCACTTGGCAAAGTGTATGCTTTGAGCTGTGTCTGTACATCAGAAACAAAAGACCCTAAATCACGCCCTTCAACATTCGTTGTAACCACAACTCGGCGTTTACCATTTTCTCGACTGACTTGGTTGATTCCTTCAATGGTCGAGACTTGCGCGACATCCGACAATAAAATACTGCCACCATTTGGAAGCTGAATAGGTAACTGGGAAACAGATGCGACACTACGGTCTTGCTCTCCAAGACGGATAACAAAATCAAAACGACGATCGCCTTCTAAAATCTCTCCCACGCTTTGTCCACCAATACTTGCAGCCACCACATCCTGAATAGATTTCACACTCAAGCCATACTGGGCAGCTAAAGCTTTATCAATCTCTACATTGAGTAAAGGCAGACCCGAAGTTTGTTCAACTTTCACCGCACTGCTACCTGCGACTTGCTGAATGATTTTCGCGATTTTTGCAGCCTCAGTATTCAAAACCTGCATGTCATCACCAAAAACCTTCACCCCCACATCACTGCGTATACCTGAAATCAGTTCATTAAAACGTAGCTCAATAGGCTGAGAAAACTCACTGTTATTGCCGGGAATTGTCGCAAGATAAGCTTCCATTCGGGTTCGAAGTGCATCTAGGCTTTCTTTTGAATCTGGCCATTCCTCACGTGGTTTCAGCATGATATAACCATCGGAAATATTCGGTGGCATCACATCTGTCGCCACTTCAGCAGTCCCGGTACGGGCAAATATAGCTTTAATTTCGGGAAAGTTTTTCAGTAAAAGCTTTTCGGTATTTTCCTGAATACGTAAAGACTCTTCCAAGCCTGTGCTTGGAGAACGTAATTGCTGTACCGCAAAATCACCTTCACTCAGCTGGGGTGCAAACTCACTGCCAATCTTCGTGCTGAGCAGACCCGTAATGACCAGGAGACAAATGGCAAAAGTTAAAACCACCGCTTTGTAATGATAGGCTCCATCCAATATCTGTTGATATCGGGTTTTGAGCCAGATCATCCAACGGCTTTCCGTTTCTTTGATCTCCCCTTTAACCCATAAAGCAACTGCAGCGGGCACAAAGGTGATCGATAAAATAATAGCTGCCACCAGTGCGAGAACAACGGTTAAAGCCATCGGATGAAATAGTTTTGCTTCTACACCACTTAAAGCAAAAATCGGCAAATACACCACCAAAATAATAAGCTGACCAAAAATAAGAGGACGACGTGCTTGGCGGGCAGCCAGAAAAACTTCCTTAAAGCGTTCACTTTGTGTGAGAGGTCGTTTTAACAGTTGCTGTGTATGGGCTAAACGCCGGATACAGTTTTCGACAATCACCACAGCACCATCGACAATGATGCCGAAATCGAGTGCACCTAAACTCATCAGATTGGCACTGATATTTTTCTGTGCCATCCCGGTTAAGGTAAACAGCATAGAGAGTGGAATGACACAGGCAGTAATCAAGGCAGCACGGATATTCCCTAAAAACAGGAACAGAATGATGATGACCAGGATTGCTCCCTCTACCAAGTTTTTCTGAACGGTTTTAATCGCCTTCTCAACCAAGGTAGTACGGTCGTACACCGTTTCAATCACTACCCCTTTAGGCAAACTATTCTGAATATCTTGAAGCTTGGCATCCACAGCTTTAGAAACAGTCCGGCTATTTCCACCCATCGCCATCATGGCAATCCCTAAAACGGTTTCTTTGCCGTTATAGGTTGCCCCACCGGTTCTTAAATCATGCCCAATAGAGACTTGCGCAATATCACCAACCCGAATTGGGCTGCCATTTGGGCTACCCAGCATGGTGTTCTCAATATCAGAAAGCCCATTGAATGTACCCGGTACACGTACCGTCAGTTGCTGACCATTGTCTTCAATATAACCTGCACCTCGGTTCTCATTATTTTGCGCTAAAGCCTGTTGCAGTTGTTCTAATGAGATATTCAGTTGCTGCATCCGGTTTAAATCGGGAGAGACCACATAGGTTTTTTCAAAACCACCAATACTGTTGACCTCTGCAACTCCCTTAACACGTTGCAGTTGAGGACGCACAATCCAGTCCTGAATCTCACGCAAATCCATCGGCGTGTATGCAGTTCCATCCGGCTTTTTCGCATTCGGATCTGCCTTCAGTACCCATTGATAAATCTCACCGAGACCCGTAGAAACGGGGGACATCGTCGGTGCGATTTGTGCAGGCAACTCAGATTGCGCCTCCTGTATCCGTTGGTTAATCTGCTGACGGGCCCAATAAATATCAGTCCCATCTTTAAAGACAATGGTGACTTGAGAGAGTCCATAACGGGATATGGAACGGGTAAGCTCCAGATCCGGAATGCCAGCCATGGCATTTTCAATGGGATAGGTAATCCGCTGTTCGACTTCAAGCGCAGTAAAACCCTTGGCTTGAGTATTAATCTGGACTTGGGTATTGGTAATATCGGGTACAGCATCAATCGGGAGTTTCTGATAGCTATACACCCCGACCGCAATCCAGGTACAGACAAAGAGCAACACCCAAATCGCATTTTGTATGGAAAACTGAATGATTCGTTCGAATAAACCTTCTGGTTTTGGCAGATCAGAATTAATGTTCATGGCCTGCCTCGTCTTTTTCTAATTCAGATTTCAACAAGAAACTGCCTTGAGCGATATACTTCTGCCCTTCAGTCAGCCCAGAAATCACTTCAAGCCATTGTCCATCACTTGAAGCCTGCCCCAATTGCACTTTCTGTGCTTTTAAGTGGACTTGACCTTTTTGTTCTGAATCTACGATGAAAATACTGTCTTCACCTTCAATACTTTGCAGCGCAGACTTTTGAATCCGAAGGGCTGATTTTGCTGTAGCTTCCGGAATCAACACTCTCACTAACACATTAGAACGCAACTCAGTAGCTTGCGCATCGAGTTTTGCGCGCACCACCAGACGCCCTGTTTGTACATCTGCCTGAGAGGTTAAGCTTTGTACAGTAGCTTTATAGATTTGATCTGAATCATTCACTTTAAAGTCAATTTTTTGCCCGGCTTGCAGTTGACCTGAGAATTGATTCGGCAAATTAAACTCAAGCCATAAATCTTTCAGCTGTTCAATGACAAAGAGCTGATTAGCCAGTTGCACATTTTCACCGACCACAATATCTTTTTGACTGATCACCCCAGAGATCGGTGCTTTAATCAGAAAACGCCCATTGTTATTGCCACTTGCACCTAATGCATTTAAACGTGCTTGTGAGGACTGGACAGTAATCTGCGCTTGACGGTAGGCATTTTCGGCACGCTGGTAATCCTGTTTGGCAGAAATCCCCTGTGACCAGAGTTGCTGTTCGCGCTGGTAATCTTTACGGGCCAAATCCAGATTCACCTGTGCCATACGCAGATTTGCCTGTTGGTCGATCAGTTCAGGCACGATTAGTACAGCCAGCGTTTGTCCTTTTTGCACGCTCTGTCCTAAAGCCACATTGACCTGCTCGACATGACCACTAAAATTAGGCGATATATGCGCTTGTTGATCGGTATTCACCACCAATTTACCTGGCAGGGTTGTCAGCTTTTCAACCAATCCTGTGGATGCAACAGCAACTTTTAAACCTTGTTCAACCATTTGTTGGCTGGTCAGTTGTATTTCGCCTTCTTCAGCATGTCCTTCTTCAGAACTATCTTCATCAGAATGTTCGGCATTTCCCTCATCATGACCATGCCCCTCAGATTCAGTTTTTTTTGAACTTAACCAAATAACCAGACTGACCAAGACCGTAATCAGAATCAAAATTGCAATCATGAGAGACTGGGATATTTTTCCGTTTTGCTTGGCGTTCATTTTATCGTGCTCCCCCATTGATTAAATTTTGCGATGCTTCGACTGCCTTTTTATTCAGTTGTGTATAGGCATCCGAACGGCTAATTTCTTCATAACTTGTGCCAATACTGAGTGCCTCAGCTGCGAGGGCAGTTTGCCAAGCTTGACGTAGAATTTGTAATTGACCCAATCGAAGATTCTGCAGTTGGGTGGTTGCTTGCTGAACGTCGGTAATGGACAGTTTCCCTGCCTGAAACCCTTGTAAAGTACGGCTCTGAACTTTGGTCGCCAAAGTAACTTGTGCTGTTGTGGCATCGAACTGGCTACGTAAACCTTTGAGCTGATGCATGCTGTTGGCAATATTGAGTATTTGTTGCTTCAGCTCACGCTGCTGCTGTTGGTTCAGCAATATTTGCTGTTGCTGGACCATCGGGATCGCATATTGCTGGCGGTTGAAAATATTCAGTGGAATAGCCACGCCGATTGCCAAAGTCGTATCGTTGCTTTCATTAGGGGTTTTGCTACGTTTCATGCCTACATTTAAAGTCGGATTGGGACGTGCCTGAATTCTTAAATTTTCAATTTGATGATCCGATTGCTGAATGTTCAAGGCATAGAATTTTTCTAGCCACCCTTCAGCAATATACCGTTGCACAGTTTGGAGACTTTGCTCTGGCCAAGGGATAGCGGTTTTATTCAATTGAAGATGTGAAGATGTTTCTCCCCCCCACAAATTAGACAGCTGACGACCGGCAGCTTGTTTATTCAGCATCGCTTGCTGATAAAGTCGTTGGATTTCTAGCGCTTCAATTTGGGTACGCTCAAAATCAACCAGGGCAATACTGCCTGCCTGATAGCGTTTCTGGGCACTGTCCAGATTGGCTTTACTTGTTTTTAACTGTACTGAATAAGCAGACTGCTCAACCTCAGCAAGTGCAAATTGCGACCATGCAAATTTAACAATCAGTTGGCTTTGTGCCTTCCATAATTGCTGTTGCAATTGGATTTGTTGATTCGAGGTATTGGCAATCACCCGGTTCAGCTTACGCTGACCAAATAGATCTAGAGGTTGACTAACGCCAACATTGAATTCCTGTTCTTGACCTGAGCCAAAGCCAGACTGTTCTAAACTTATACTTGGATTCTGCCATAACCGACTTTGCTGAATATTCAATTCAGATATTTGCTGAACTTGTTGCCACAGCTTGTCTTGAGTCTGGTAACTTTGTACTTTTGCTAAAGCGGATTCAAAGCTGGTAACGTTTTCAGCATAGCTATATTGCATAGCCGCTGCACATATACAAGCAACCAAGCTATGACGCAAGAGTATAATTGATTGTGAAGACATGATTTTTCCCACTTATTTAAATAATAAAAGTGGTGGGAATGTTTTAGGCTACCCCACCATGAGCGGGGAAAATTCGGGAGGTGGGCTTTGTTGAAACAGGTCAGGAGCCTGATAGCTGTTTTTCCAATGAAATTGTGGATTCACTTTAACTTCAGAGCTTGGATGAAACACATCTACTTTTTCATTTTGTACAATCAAATGCGTCATCGATGGTAGATGATCTTGATGATCTTCACCGATTTCTAAATCGCTACTGAATGTTTTTATGTTTTCTGACTGTCCATTATGATCGTGTTGACGACTATCGCTGGCACACAAGGTATTTTGGTGATGACCAAAATGATAACTCTGCTGTGATTGAGGCTGTTGTTCATGGACACAAAAGGCCGCCGCCACATTCCAAAAGCTTTGGAACATGAACAATCCAACCAAGACTGTAATCCATGTAGTAGAACGCATCATCATAACAATCGAAAAATTTGTACCAAGTATAAGGCTTAGAGCCACTCCAAGGTCAAGCTTAATAAATTAAATTAAACATTCAATGAACACTGAATAGCCGGCACTTTTGCAAATTTACCTTGTCTCTATAAGCTCACATCAATTTCAGGTAAGAATAACAATAGATAGTGAACCGTACCGGGTTTGTCGGAGACTTTTTATTTAAGTTAGGCCACCTGACCTAACGGGTTAATCTTATCATTGTACATTGCTTCAAACTCAAAAGGCGATACATTGTCAACGGCATTCTAAAATTGACCCCTTTTACCTTACAAATGGCAAAGTAAAATTGCCCCCTGAAATCAGAGAAAGAGCGGTTCAATTATTGATTGAATCCGAAAAAGATTATCCATCGAATTGGGCAGCAGTTTCCGCAATTGCTCCTAAAATTGGCTGTACTCCTGAAACACTACGTGTTTGGTATCAAAAATATTTAGATCAACAAAATCCTGTCAAAGTACAAGATATCTGATCAAGAAAAAATGAAGGGTAATCCCCCCTAAAAATACTAGCTCTTTAAAAGAGGCAGTATTATGCTTTTACAACATGGTATTTAAACTTGAGAAACTGAATTTAAAACAATCTACTGTAACTCTTCCAGACAGATATGAAATTAATCCACCCCTAGCCCTTTAAACACCGCATCTACCGGATCTGCATAGAAGCTGGTCTGGAACTTGGTAAACAGTTCCACAGGAATCGTTGGGATATCTGCCGCACTACTCATTGGCAAAGCAACCTTCTTGGCACCCGCATCAAAAGCAACTTGCAGACATTCGGCAATACTTTCCACCGGTGTCACAGAACCACCCAAGCTCATATCACCCAGTACCACCATCTGACTTTGAACCGATCGTCCTAACAGGCCAGAAGCGAAAGCCACTAAACTTGGCAGAGCAAGATGGCTGAGCGGGCCGGTATTCTGTAATTCCACCACATGTAAATGGAAATCATGTTCCAGCACCTTACTGCCCCCCGAGATCCGGGATGCATTGGCCTTGAAGTAGTCAAATGCGATCTTGACCTGCTCCTTGGCACTGCTTGAATTCCATAAGCCTGACGTCGCCAGCTTTCCTGAACCTTTGGTGACTTGAAGTTCTAAGCGGTATAACCCCGGCATGCCTTTATTACTGAGCCCGATGGTATATAAGAAACCTGGCTTGGCTGGACCTTCTGGAATCAGTCCGCCACCACCCTGCTCTTTTACCGATACAAAATGTTCTTCTAAGGTATCATTATCGATGTAGCTGAAATGAACGTCATAGAATTCCATGCCACCAATTTTCTTCAGCTGCTCTTTGACACGACGGCGTACCTGCAGCGCATATTCCAGACATTGCCGTACATCTTCTTTATTAAACTGACCGTGTGGGTAGAGCAGCTTCATCAATCCGGAAACCGTCTTGCGAACTGCGATCACATCACGCTGATTCAGGTTGTTACCGAGCTTGAAGTACTTCTCAATCGAGTCTGCAAAGCTACGCTTACGCATTTCCCGGAAGAATTCAGCCAGATAATCAACGATCAATCCATAACGGTTGGTGAAGAACTCCGGGCGCATCTTGGGAATTTCCCAACCCGGGATATAAGCATGAAAACGATCGAAGAATGCCGAATCGATCATGGCTTCAGGGAAAGGTGCCAAGAGATGGCTGGTTTTTACCAACGATTCGACGCTTTGGTTAATATTACCCACAAAAACCATTGAAGCAGATGCTTCCATCTGTTCCCGGCCACGGGCAAAAGATCCCGATGCCATGTAGTCTTTCATGATCTGCACGCCATCTTTGTCCTTAAAGGAAATACCGGCGACTTCATCAAAAGCCACTACATCCCATAACCCCACCAGACCAATACGGCGGCTACTCATGTTATAGAACAGATTGGCGACAGTCGTTTGCCCACCCGAGACTAAAATACTGTTCGGTGAACACTCTTTGTAAATATGGCTTTTACCGGTACCGCGTGGCCCCAGCTCACAGACGTTATAGTTGTTTTCGACAAAAGGAATCATGCGTGCCAACAAGTGCCATTGCACCTCCTCTTTTAAGGAAGCCGGCTCCATACCGATCGAACGGATTAAACTCTCGCGCCACTGATCAGTGGTTAACGCTGCTCGTCCATTGAATAGCTCCTCCATATTCATATTGGGCATCTGAATCGGCTTGAGTAAGCTCACGCCAAATGGAGAACAGGTCTGCCCTTCATCAAAGTAGTAGCTAAGGGTGGCGATGACCCAAATTCCACCAACCAGCAGCTTTTCATACTCTTTGACGATGCCTGCCGAGATCTCGGCATCTTTGATACCTAGATTACTAAAGGAGGCTTCGTATTTGTCCTTACGCTCATTAAGCTTCACCGTGACCCGATCAATGACTTTATAACTGCCACGTTCACGGACCAGGGATTTCACCTTCTCGGCTTCATCCGGTCGGACATAATTCTCAGCCAGCACGGTCTTTACGTTACGTAGTCCCTGCTCAATGATCTCAGGATCATCCGAGGCACAATACATCCCTAGCAGGTATTCGAGTACATAGACAGGAACGTTAGCCCCTTCTTTGATCAGTTTAGTCAGATCCTTACGTACCACCCGCCCAGCAAAGTGTTCATTCAGCAGCTGATCCAGTTCTTTATCGTTAGCAGATTCCATGTAGGCTACGCTCTATCGTTAATTCGTTATTAGAAAAAGTCATCGGTAAATGCCAAATCAATGGTGACCTTATAGCGCTGCACTTCGATATTTAGGTCTTTGTCCTTCAGTACCAGGAAGTAATCTTTCTTACGGTCAAAATCAGTACCGGACAATGACAGTCTGACCTGTTTTACCCGTTCCGCAACAGAATCCGTACTGCTATCAAAGGTCAGGGTTTCTTCACTGGAAACTTTGACATCCCCATCATAAATGGCAATCGATAGGGTTACTGGCATAACCAGCTCACTGACAGCTTCGGTTTGCATCAAATCAAACTTCTGGATGTTATTGACCATCTTCAGCGTGGATTTAGTAGAAATGACCTCAACTTTACGCTTGGTCCGCTGTCCAGCCTTTTCACCACGTAGCTGTTTTACCGTCAGTACCGGCACCACAATTTCCTGAGGCATGATGCCGCCATGCACGAAGCGTGAACCACCAACGAAATGGAAGCGATTGGCACCCTTTGGAATCCAGAAATCCATTGCTGATACCGTGCCTGCCGTGGCTTGGGTTGAGCCTTTCCAGGCTTCCTTGCTCTCCGGCAAGCCATGCCCGATCACATAGCGTTTCTTGCTCTTCAATGCATTGGTCGGTTTTTCAGTCAAGCTTGAACGATCCGCAGACTCCAGTTTACTTTGCTGGAACAAGAAGCCATGGTCGGCTGTAATCAACAGGGTGGAAATATTGAAGTGCATTAAGATTTTGCGGCTGAGTTCCGTCAGCTCTTCAATAGCATGTTCTACCGCCATAAAGGTTTCTGATTCTGTCGAGGCGCTGTCACCGCGTGCATCAATCACGTTGTGATAAACGTAAATCAGCTCATAGTCTTTCAGCGCTTCACGGCCTTCATCACGCGACCAGCCTTTTACCATTTCAGCGGTTACTGCCAATCCATTATAGGCAGCCAGAATTTTGGATCGTGCTGCAGTCCCTTTGCTGGACTGTCCATCTACTAAAACATCATCCCCTGCGGCCTCTTTGTATTCCAAAGTCTGATGCGGCAATAACGAGGCCATGCCCAGTGTGGTGTAACTTGGGACAACACCCAGCTGTGAAGACAAGGTCGCTTCAGAATAACGCTTTTCATTGATACGATCACGCAACTCTACCGCAGCTTCATAACGGAAAGCATCACTGATAATTACCACAATACGGCGTTTCGTTGCAGAATTGAGTAAGGGTCTGACGTGGGTATCGTAGAAGTTTTGCTGATTTGGGATATCTGCCACTTTCCAGACATTCAAGCGTTGCTCAGCTTCTACACGCTCGCCCCAGTTTCGTGCCAAGTGGTCAATAAACCAGTAGGAATAGCAATTTTCGACTTCTTCATCGAGTTTTTTCAGGATATCGACATGAGCGCGTTGAGAAGCAGCACTGTAGTGGCGATAGGCCATATCAAAGCGATACAACTCCTGCTCGTAGGCTTTATACAAGGCTTCGCTAGAGTCGAAATAGAAACCGGCATCAAACAGCAGTCGCAGGCTGAACAGCTCAATCGCTGCCTGCAACGCTGTATAGACGGTGCGGTATTTACGGCGGGTTGCATCGTCCTTATGTTTGGAAGCCCAATAGCCATCCAGACGGGTAGAAATAATCGTTCTGAAATGTTCCAGTTCAGCTTTGGCTGCTGCAGGGATATGACTGGCCAAATCAACAATGATCTTTTGTTCAATCACTTCAAAAGTCATGACATCGAGCAGCTGCTCAAGATCAAAAGCCCCGACCTTTTCTTGGATCCGCAGTGCATTGGCCACGGTCTGGGAGAGTGTATCGAAGGTTGGGTAGTATTTGGAGCTGTCTCTCCAGCGCGACAAAAAGGCTCTGGCTGTTGCACGGGAGCTGACGGATGACATCACCAGTTCCTGAGCCCATAGCGGTATATCGCCCAGGCTTTCACAGAAACCTGTAGTCATCAAACGGATAAAGAACGTACCGAGCTTGAATGGTACTTCCCCATTCAATTCTTCAACCGATGCTGGATAACCAATTTCCGCCTGTAATGCGGTCACCAAAGCCGGCACCAGTTGGAATTTTTCCAGTTCAGCAAAGGATTCTGGATTGACTTCCAGAGCCAGGTTCTGCTGTACCATTTCATCTGCCAACGCCAGGACAATATGCATCAGCTCGGCACTGTCGGCCTTGACCACAGCTGCAATCATGGCCATATCCAGCTCCTGTGCATCTGCATCAGGCTGGATATAGCGTTTTAAGGTGCTCAGACGCGCTTTGGCTTTGAGGAACTCTTCACGTTTGGCCAGATGTTCTCTTAGACTCTGCTGCTGTAAACCCAGCTCATTGAAAATAATCGAGAAACGATCGGCATAGAAGCTGCGTGAATACAGCTTGATGTCCAGTAACCAGTCTTTTTCAGTTTCAGGCTCAGCACTTGGGAAATACAGCAAGTATTTACCCTGCTGATCCTCAAGTTCCAGTTTAAGCTTAATCGCAAGGCTGGATTCTTCTGCCATATTCAGAATCTGGACATCATTTAGCTCTAGGGCTTTGATTTCTTCAGTAAATGACTGTTCTGCATCATACCAAAAGACAATTCGGTGCTGTTCAGTATAAAAGGCTTGTTCCAGGCCTTGCTGAAGTTGATTTAAGTTCATGCAAACACCTCTGCATGATCTCGTTCGCAAGAAAAGCTATTCATCACTTCTCCCCCGTAATCGCTTTGACTTCAGCCAACAAGTCCCCAAACTTGCCGTAGTTCACTTTCACCCCATCATCTAGATCCAGCGAAATACGCTGATCGGCGTAATGACGCAGTTTTTCTTCAAAGCTACTCAGTTCAGCCTGTTGCTTATGCAAGTTTTGTAGTTCTTTTTCTTTACGTTTGATTTCAGCAGCAGAATCACTGTTTTCGATTTCACTTTGCAAAGAGTTAACCATCGCTGTCATTTTTGAAATCAGTGGCATGACGTATTCAGTACGCATACGTGCCAAAGTACTTTCGTTATAGCGGTGCAAGTACACCAACGCCTGGAAAGCACCCTGTTTACCACTGCTAAATAACCAGTAGATCGGACGCTTTTTATAGGTCTGCATATGGTCTTTATAAAACTTGCTAGCAAGATAACGGCGAATTGTATCTTCAGCGGTTTCACTGGCTTTTTTATCCAAGCTTTCTGCCAACCACAGCATATTAGCGTCTAGTGTGTCTTTACCCCACACTGCAGTTAAGAACTCTCGAATACGATGGGTTGCATCATCTTCAAACCAGTGCATTTCGATCAATGGAATAATGCCGTCAGCATCGGCTGGGAATTTTTGATAACGACTGGCTTCAAAGTCTTGGTTCCCCGCATGGGCATAGATCAGACCTGATTCATCTAAGCTATAACGTCCCATCATACAGCCAAGAGCATAAGACACTAAACGCTGGCTGTCTTTTTCACGGTCAGCACGAGTTAAAGTAATTTGTTCATCTGGAACAACGGGTGTGAGTTCATCCTGTAAACCATAAGCATCAATAAACAGCTTATTGTTTTCTTCTTCCAAGCGTTTCATTTCAGCCACGGCGTCAGCATTTTGCTGTTGCCATGTATTAAACGCTTGCTCTAGATTTGGTTGATTAGCACGAATAATTGGATTTTGATTAAAGTCCCACGAGGTTTCGTAAAAGTCCCAATTAGTTTCAGCAATATTTACAAGTTTAGTAATTAGCTGCTTACTAGAAAAAAGAATTGGCATTTTTTCTATAGATCCTTCACCAAAGTCTAGAGTTGGCGCAATTATCTTTAATAATTCAGATGATAGTTTAGAATTTAGAAAACCTAAAAGTGATAACTGCCTTTCTTCACTCTTATCAACAATTAAAGAGCCATTCGACTCAAACAAATAATCTTTTTTAGAAAGCCTGAAAGATGTTAATGATGATGAAATTTTGGTCCAAGTAATGCCTTCACTAAAATAATATTCTTGTCCTTGAGGACGAGATCTTAATTTACCATTTTCATCAAAATAATTTTTTATTTCATACCCATTATTTTCCCACTTCACTATATGTAATACATTTCCATACCATTTTTTAAACTCGCCACCTTTATTACATAGAACCCATTTATAATTATTTTTATTATATGAGTATATGTGTGTTGAAGTAACTTCAAACCAATAGCGTAGAAATAAATCATTATTCCCTGTTTTAAAACCTTGTACTGCCTTAAACTCTTTAGCCAAAGGTGGTAAAGAAAAAATATCTTTGATTGGATCACTAACCCAATAAGCTATAGGACTACTTGGAATTTTCTTAAAACTGTCAGGTTTAGCATTATAAAACCACCCACAATTTGGATTTTTAATTGCTTCTAGTGCTTTTATAGGCTGATCTTCTTGTCTATTAAAATCAACTAGTCTAATAAATGAACTATTGTAGTTAACTAAATGTTCTCTTGAAATACAAAATGCACAGATAGGTACAAATGCTGAGTCAAAGAAAGCATGATATTCAGGCTGGATTAATGATGTTATTGTAGTTTCATTAATCAGTTTTTCTCTTACTTTCTCATAAGATGAAATGAACATCCATACAAACGGTGACATAAAACCTAGCTGACCACTTTCCTTAGTGAGGGAAAGATTTCTTATTATAAATGTTGAAAATAAGTCTTTTTCGAACCCTTTGTAGTTGTTTTTCAAAAACTCTTTTAAATTTTTATTTAAAAATTTACCGCCCATATATGGTGGGTTAGCAATAACGGCATCATATTTTTTAGCTAAGAGTTTTGCTTGTATAACCAAAGGCAATAATTTTTTAGCAGCAGCTTTCTGTAAAGTATCACCTTCAGCCACTAAGTCTTCTAAAGTATTTTGCAAATCAGCAAAGTCTTGTTCTTGGCTATCCATACAGATTAAAGAACCAAAGTTTTTGGCTTCTTTAAACTTTTCTACCAGTTCTTGAATCAAAGTATAACGCGCATCATTGTCCGGGCTACTTAAATCCTTTTGATCATTGCCAAACAGATCGACATGACTGCCTTTTTGCCATGCTTGATTTAAGTTAAGATCTTGCCAGGTTTGATCTGCATCCAACTCAAGACTGTCCTGTAACGCAATGATATTCAGCTTTGGTGGATTGCTAAATAAACGGCGGTCATCCTCACGCGCTTTCATCAATAGCGCAAAACTCGCCAATTGTGCCGCACGGGTATCGATATCAATGCCGTACAGGTTGTTTTCCAGAATCAAACGTGGAATATCTCGGCTACGGTAACCCCGTTCCAAATAAATCGCTTTTAAGCAATCATAGGCTTCCACCAGAATATGCCCCGAACCACAAGCCGGATCCAGCACTGTAATACTTTCAGGGTTTAAAGTATCGCCATCTTCTCTGATCCGCACATCAATCAACTGTTTCAGCTGTGCATTGACTTCGTCGCTTTGCTCAGCCGGCTGAATATAGTATTCCCATGCGCTGGCCAGGGTACTTTCTGGATGGGCCATCATCCATAGACGACCAACACTATTCTGCACCAGATATTTCACAATCCAGTTCGGGGTAAATAATTGCGTCGCTGCAGGAATATCCTCACTCTTGACGACTTTACCAATCACCTGATCTTTCTTTTCAGAAATATAGAACTGGTACAGCCAGCCAATAATCTGTACATCCGACCAGTCTTCTTCTGGAATGCTACTGACCAGATCACGAATCAAAGAATCGGTTTTGGTCAGGTTATCCGGTAACAGCAGCTCAGATTCATCGGACACCTGTTCAAACAGTAATGGCATCACCTGATTTAATGCATGACACTGGGCCAGTAATAGCTCACGGTACAGTTCTTCGTCTTTATTGCCATCCAGTTTGAGTTCAGCAATCCGACTGGCATTTAAACCCGGCAGGTCAATATCCAGACATTCTTCCAGAATCTGCGGCAAGCCTGCACTACCATCTGCACTACTCAGTACACGGCGACCATGATCCAGTAAGCCTTTGCATTCCATGTAACGAATCGCACAGAGACGGTTAAACCAACTGTAAGCGATATAATCAATCGTCTGCTCAAAACTGCTGGTTTGAATGCGTTTGATCAGCTTGTCACGTGGTTTCATGACTGATAGCGGAAAAACCTGATCGCCAATCAGCAGCAAGTCGCCTTTCTGTTCTGCCGGTAAAATGCTGTCTGCGGTGATGCCATATTTGGCCGCTTGCTTGCGCATCGCTGCGATAAAATCGTTACGTGCTTGCGGTGCGTATTTTTTAATATGACTGGTATTCATCTTTAAACCTTTAATTAATGACTGATGCCGATATCCCTAACCCGAGTTAGCGGATACGCACACGCTTTTTATCACTCACGATTTTTTTCAGTTCAGCTTTGAGTGCGTCTACAAACTGATCCACTGACTCTTCTGTTTCCAGATAGACACTACTTGAGCTTTTGCTGTAAATGCTGGCAACATCAACTTCTACCACTGGTTTCGGTGGCACTACCGCGATCGCAGGCTTTACAGGACTCGCAGCAGGTGTTGATGTAACTGGGCTGGCGGTGGTTGCAGTGTTGGTTACACGCTCTGCTTTGCTCTGAGCCAGTTGTGCCGCTTTGGCCTGACGCTGGATTTCCGCCTGAACTTCGCTTTCCAACTCATACAAGCCTTCATCAAAACGCTCCACGGCGGTTTGGGTTTGCAGCATATAGATGGTGGACAGGCTAGTTTCCACTTCAATATCCGTTTTGAGCAATTGCAGCGGACGCAGTAGCTTGTTACTCAGCTCAGCGGTGGCAATACCACTGTTTTTAATCTCGGCTTCCAGCTGCTTGATCTTGTCATCAATGTGTTCTATCGCCTGATTGCGCTTCTCAGTCAGCAATTGCTCATTGACGCTTTCCACTGTGCGAACCAAATCAGCCACTTTATTTAACAGGCCATAGGGCGATTCAAGAGTGGCAATACGGTGTAATTCAGACAGGGCTTTTTTTGCCACCTCATCACTGCCCAGCGCCTGTTTGTTTTTCTCAAAATGACGTAAGGCCTGTTGCAGTTGCTGCCAGCTCGGCATCTGGTTAGTGAAGAACTCATGAATATCACGATAATCTTCTTCCAGATCAAGATAGTCGTCCTTGTTCTCAACCACGGCCTTAAAGAAATCGAAGCTGTCGCTATTAGCCAGCAAGCGCTCCAAAGTCAGAATCGACTTTTCAATCACTTTCTTGCCCGGGAACTGTCCGACATCAGTTTTACTCTTATACGACTTAAAGTTGGCTAACCAAGTCTTAAAATGCTGCAAATAGAATTCAAACAGCTCTTTTTCTGTCGCTGGTCCCATGGCCGAGAATAGGTCTTGGGTGAGTTGGCGTGCCTGTTTCAACACCTGATCATCAGTCTGGCGCTTTTTAATAATGGAAACATCACGGCGACGGCGGCTGTTCTGTAAAGGCTCAAAGGCATCTTTTAGCTGTAAGCTGCCACCATTTAACTGCAGTGAAATCCGCCCCATTGCCGCCAGCTGACCTACCAGCAATAAAATCTCGGCATCTGGCCAGCCATAAGGGCGTTTGACAAAACGATCTATCACATCTGAGACCAGAATACGTTCGCTACCGGTGGCCCGTAGTGCAATGTACTGCTCCACTTCCTGTAGGGCTTTGGGATTGCTCTGTCCGCCATCCAGAGACAATCCGAGTTGCGCCATATCATCCACAGTCAAGACGGCGTTCAGTTCACGCCAGGCATCCTGCTGATAGACTTGCAGATAGCTCAGTTTGGTATAGGTGTTTTCCAGCAAATAACGACAAGCCTCATCCAGCTTGGTGGTTGGACTTGAAGATGAAAGTTGTAGATGTTGACCCAAGGCATAACTTTCCGCGTCCAGCAACATTTCTTCGACCCGGGCACGCAGGCGTTTTTTACGCTCCTGATTCTCACGGCCACGGTCTGCCAGAATACGGGTGATATCGGACTGAGTGCCATCATCATTTAAACGGATGAATTTATTGGTTTTCAGCCAGGTGCGCAGTTCATTAAAGAACTGTTTATCGTCTGCCAGTTTAAACAGCACTTGTCCTTCAGCCTGAGTACTTTTACCAATACAGTAAGCTTCAGTGTAGAGGTTATATTCCGTATCCAGTGGAGAAATGATTTCAACTTTCAAATCGCTCTCATACTTGCCATCCAGGCTATGGCTATCTAGGAAACGACCAATCTGATAGTCCATCTTGTTGGCTTGATGGCGGTATTTGTTCTGATCGCGCAGTAAATCTTTAAAGATCAGATTGGCTAACTCTTTATTTTCTTCTGAAGCTGCTAAGTCAGTGGCTTTAATTTTTCGGGTAATATCACGTTCTTCATTGGTCAGGAACAGGAACTCATCGCCATTCCTCGTAATCAGGCTCTCTTTTTCCAGACGCTGCAGGCTCTCTTCAATCCGCTTGCGCAATGCCAGCTTATCTTCATCAATTTTCTCAATCGACAAAGTCACCAGGTTATCCAATGTGCCTTTGATGATATCGACATAGCGGATCATGAACAGGGTACGCAGCATCTGCACATCAAAACCATCCAGGGTCTTGTTCTGCCCTGCCTGGTCGATGGTACGCTTCACTGCTGTATCCAGGAAGCCTTCCACTGAAGTATAGAAGCGATGGAAAGGAACCAGTGCCCCGACTTCATCTGTGGCAATCGCATTCGCGGCCATCTGGAACGCATCCAGCATAGATCGCTCACCATAGGCCAGGTGTGCACCAGTCGCACCGACTTTACGGATTTCTTCAAAAACTTTTTGCACCAGCTGGAAATGGTACGGCGCAAAAGGATAGTTATGAATAAAACTGTCTGGCCCCTCATAGTTCTTGAGGGTTGGGCCTGAACGGTCAAAGGTAATCTGATTTTTTAAGATATCGCCCTTTTGCTCAAACACCGATCTGAGCAATGCTTCTGCTTCTGGGGTTTTGCGTAATAAACGTTTCTGGATGACTTCATCGGTATTGGAACTGGACAGTGATAAACGGGTTTTAAAACGTCCAGCAATCTTGGAGAAGTCATTGGCTTTGGAAGAAGACAGCTCGCCTAAAACAGCATCGATGTCTGCCTGTGAGGTGACGATAATCCAAGCGCGGCCTTTACAGATCGTACCTAGGTTTTCAGTAATGGTTTGCAGTGTCAGCATCAAGCGGGTATCGCTGCCAATAAACTGCCCCACTTCATCGACCAAGAACAACATGCGTTGCTGGGGTCCTTTGCTATCTAAGTATTCTTTCACCCACTGACAGAAGTTTTCAACCGAAACACTAAAGGTCTGCTCAGAATCCTCAAACCATTTATGCGCAGCTTCTGCTGATAAGTTGAGGGCTTGGGAAATCGCGGTTTCGACATCATCCTGATAGAACTGATAGCCATCACGTTCTTCCAACCATGACATGCCGCTAGATTCTTCAAAAGCCTGTTTAAAGCGCTCATACACCCCTTTCTGGCTCAGGTGACGTTCCATATGGGCAATATGTGGATGGTCAGCACTAAAACCCTGATATTCGTTAAACACGCGTAAAAACACATTCAGGATCGGATTGCCATCATCGTTGGAGCTGGCTTTACTGTCGATGTTAAACAGGATGACATCGGCATGATGGCTGACCGCCTTGCCAATATCGGCACGGATAAATGCATCGCGGATTTTAGTTTCATCAAAGAATTCTGCGGCACTGCGTTCGTTACCTTCCGCGTCACGTGCCACTTTATTGGCCAGAATATACGACAAGGTTTTCAGGAAATGTGATTTACCTGAGCCAAAGAAGCCTGAAATCCACACGCCGACACGATTGGCAATCGAAGGATCGCTCAGGTCTGTGCCATAAGACTGGAAAAAGTCCCGAAAATGCTTTTCCAGCTCATTGGTGACCACATACTCATCCAGCTCCTGGTAAACCGTGGCATTATCATCCTGATCTGCCTTCACCACCCCGTTAATTGCACGATCTAATGGCTTGTAAAAAAGTTCTTTAATATTCATCTCAATCCATTCCCCCGAATTTTTATGGCTATTTGTCGTGCTTATGGCACTAATCTGAAGGCTCTGTAGTAATTATTGCTTGGAATTTTTCCAAATAAACTCATGGCCTGACCGTCGTAATAGCCCGGATAAAACAATACGACTGGTTTATGCCCCAGCAAGGAATGCAAACTGTTCAATAAGTGATGGGCACGTAACAGTGGCCAAACCGACCCCACCCCGGTCATCAACACAATATCTTGCGCATTGGTGGCATATTTGCTCACCAGATACGGCGCAAACTTATCCATATGCAGTGGACCTTTCAGAGCCTTGAGCAGTGCCTCATCGCCTTTGGCTTTTTGCATTTGGATCGCTTTATCAATGAAATTGCGCTCAGCCAGGTAATCCACCACTGCTTGTAGCAGATTAATATTCACCACCTTCAGCTGACTGTGTTTTTTCTCCAGCATCCCTTCGAGAAAATGCAGATATTCGCGGACTTTCAGCTCATCTTCAGGTGCATAATCAAAAATCCAGAAGCCAATTTCATTGCCCAGTCCTTGCCCGGTGAGAAACTCGGTGGAAAGAATTCGCTCTGGAATCTGGTTCAGACGCTCATGTATTGTTTGACTCATTGCTGCCCCTCTACAACTACCGCGTCCATAGCGACACTTCCATAGATCTTTTAATGCGTTGTTTATAATGTTCTTCCAACAGGCTACGCAGCTCTGCTCTGACGATCACGCGCTGTAACTCCAGCTTACGGGTACTTTTTAAGTAACCGGCTTCTGCCAGCATGCGAAACACCACCTGCCCCATTTTTTTCTTGCTGGACTCTTTCCATTCGCAGATATCCGGATCGCGTTGTGAGCGCTCATCCAGAAAGTCTGACCAGATATAACTGTCCAAGTATTGCGCCTGGGAGATATAGGCATCCCTCATCACCGTTTCCATAAACTCAAGCAGCAACAGGTTGCGTTCCAGTGCACCACAAAAAGCCACCTGGGTCGCCAGCTCATCATCCCCATCACGTAGTGCTTTCCAGAAATCAGGCTCTAAGCGCTCAAGACGCTTACGAATGGCAGTGGCGTTACGTTGGGCTGAAGCAGGCGTTCTTTTTTGCAGAATATTGTCAATCTGAATGGCCTGATGCCATTGTTCTGGAGTCGCTTCTCGTAATAACAGATCAGCGATCAGCCGGCTTTCACGCACCATCAGGGAACCACCAATCAGGTCACTGTCATAATGAAATTGTTCTAACATGGCCAATCTCCTATGAGGCCTGATCAAACAGGTAAGACGACAGCTTTTCGATATCTGAGCGTTGTAGTACCAAGGGATATTTCAAGGCATCATCCGCCTCAGCCAGCGTGATCGCGGCCTGATATCGCTGCAAAGTATAGTGAGCCAGGGCTTTTTTCACCGGAATCTGTAATCTGCCATCAGGCATGCCGAAGTCTTTTTCGACCAGCGCTTGTTGTGATGAGTTCAATTTTGGATTAGGGATCAGCGTCAGTACAATTTCTTCATGCCATTGCTGATCCTGAGCAGGGTCTACTGACTCAATCGCCACCACAACAGGTGTGCGATCAATTCTGGAGAGTAAAAAGTCCTTAAACTGCTTGCTCTGATGGCAATAGGCACGGACATGCCAGCGAAAACCGGTATACACCAGGGTGTGTGGGGAAATGATGCGTTCATGCCACTGCGGATTCTGCATCGAGGCATAAATCATTTTTAAAGTGTTTTGGTTTCGGCAGGCACGCAAAACTTCCCGAATCACTTCAGGACGTACACTGCGATCAGGTAATTGAACTGCTGCAAGATTCGGTTCTGGTGTCGCAATCAGGGTATGCGATTCACTAACCAAACCTGACAGCATATTAAGATATTCATTGATGTGCGCTGTAGTCAGTACAGGCTGGAAGCTGGCCTTAGGCACATAACCCTTGACGGAGGGGTCATGAATCAAGGCATCTGGGTTATACAGCGTATTGTAACGCTTGATATCCGCAGAAGCCTGCTGTCGACTGAGCCCAAACCAGCTCATTAAACGATTGGTAACCAAACGACCTTCCCAGTAAGCAAGCAGCTCGATCGCTCGCATTCGTAGCAGGACTTCATGCTTATCTGTCGTCATATACCAATCAGTCAATAAATAGCAGCTTTAAGATTACCCTACAGCAAATATACAGTAAACATTTTTGACGGTATTTAAAGGTAGTATTGCAATCACCAGATAAAAAATATACGGATGTCTCTATGGGGACAGCCGACTAGCGAGGTAGATGAGGATCTGAGATTCTCTGAATTTACCTCTATCAACTGAAATACACAGCGAACTGGTTTTGCAAATGGGGGAAATATGGGCTTTAGATTTCGCAAGAGCATTAAAATCTTACCGGGTTTAAAAATTAATCTGACGCCTAAGGGCATCAGCAGTGCGAGCATTGGCAAACCCGGTGCTTCTTTAAATATTGGTAAAAAAGGCACCCGAACCAGCGTGGGCATTCCCGGAACAGGACTTTCTTATTCCAAGCATCATCCTCATACAAACAGGCCGAATACTCCACAGAACGCCTCTGAGCAACCACCGCCATTGAATAACCCAGGTATGCAGACATCCAGATCAACTGTCTGGCTCTGGATCGCTTTTGGGGTGTTGTGTTTTATTGTTGGAGCAATCGTTTTTTAGAGGCTTTACAATGATGTTTGATTTTTATCATGGAATCATTTGAAGTGTCAGCAGTAGGCCTGAAGAAACACCAAAATTGATGCTGAGTACGATATTGGTTAGGTGTTCAACTTACTTCTAATCTTTGAATATTAAGTTTAATCATTTTTTCAGTGAGCTTAAAGTTACCTTCTTTCCATCCTGCGATCACTGCTTGATTCATAGCATCTGAACTCACAGTGGTCCAATCGATCGTATAACCTAACTTAAATAGTATCTGGCCTAGCATGAAACGTTGTGAGCGACCATTACCTTCTCTAAATGGATGAATATAATTTAAAACAACAAAAAATCTGGCTAAAAAACTACAGACCAAATCTATATTTTCTTTATTATTAATCAAATGGTTAAAGTTATTATTGAGGCATGAAAACAGCAGATCTGATAAAGGAGCTATGCTATTGTAACGGAGAAAGATACATTCACCTTTATAGGTATTCACGCGTCTTAATTGGCCAGCCCATGGGTAGACATCCATAAATAATTGATGATGTATATTTTGTAGGTGCTGTAAATCAAAATTGCCTAGAAAAACAGAGATATTTTCCTGTAACCTTGTATTTTGTAAGGCACTTAGCGCTTTCTCTGCCTCATTCAGGTCTTTGGTATTAGAAATACCAAGATTGTTGATCAAAACACCATTTTCATCACAGAATGGATCATCATAAAAATCTTCTTCCGTCAGATAATAATGTAGTGCATCATCAAAAAACATTTTTATCGTACACGGTACATTTCAACGAGTGTATTTCTGGCTTGTTCAAATGTCTTAGAACCCGTCACATAGTCATTAATTGCTTGTAAGCCTTTATTATCTACAACCAAATTATCTACGGCAAATGAAGCTTTTACGATTTTAAAGGCTTCAGTACGGCTATTTCTCATACCAATAACTTTTTTCATAAAATTCTCGCTTCAAATGGATCATGCAGACTCTAAGGATATAACATTTTCATTGAGAAAAAAGAAGTTCCTATGAAGTTTTCACAATTATCTTAATAATTTGCCTTGAATATAAAAATCCAAATTCTGTCTTTTTGATTATTTTCTATGTCATGTTATGTCATTGCTGCTACGACTTATTTGTCATATAAATTGAGTGAAAAGTAAAAGGAATTAATATGTTAACTAGAGTGGAACTCATTTTTGTTGTGCTGATGGTCTCAGCCTTAATCCTAATTGCTTATGAAATGCTAAAAGGTTTATTTTAGAGCATCTATACAATTTTTGATCAAAAAAAAGCCCACAGAGGGAATCTATGGGCGAAACTAAGGACCTTGACGGTCATTCAGAAACTACTGCTAGTTTCTGGTTGTGATTCTGGACTGAATTAAAAATAACCACATTGGCTGAATGTATCAAAAGTTAAATCATGTGATTAATCATTGATACATCTGCAAAAATGAGCTCATCGCTCTGTTGATTAATACAGTAATTCACCAAACAAATCCGCTCTAATCTCTTCCAGACTCAGATCTGATTTCATTCTATTACAGATGGGATGAACCAGCAGACCATTCTCTAGAACACCTTGCCCACCTACGGCTTTGGCAATCCGATGATCCGATTCAGTAGAATCGAGATAGATTAATCCATCACAAATGGGGCAAAAGTTATGATTACTGTTATTCACCAATTAAAATGTCTATGCGATAAACCATTTAAAATGTCCTGTTTTTAACTACAAGAGTCAAGCACAGGATTTAACTTTCTTTGTTCAATATCGGCTTTCTGAGCTTTACGGCTTGGCATACTTTTCTTGGCCCGGGAGCGTTTATTCTGTTTCTCCAACTCTTCATGCTGTTGCTGGATATGCGCCAGAACTGAACCTAATCTTTTATTATCAACGACTTCATTCTGCTGTAGCCCAGCCAATTTATTGAAGATGCTGTATAGGCATTTACTCATCGATACTGGTTCTGTTAAGATTGGGTTTATAAGAATTAAAATGTTCAAAAAATCTAATAAAATTAATGGATATATTTATGAATAAACGGACTGCTTTAGAAATTACCCAAAAGTTACGATCTATTTATGCTCATCAAGTCAGAGTGGCAGAGCTATTCTTAAAAATAGGCGAAGTCTCTAATCTTACCCCTCTAATCCTCACAGGAAATAAAACCGTTTTTTCTTTTAAAGAAACGGGGGAAATCTCTCACTAAAATTAAAAAGGAAATTTCTTCTGTGAAAAGTACTTCGCAAGCAGACGAAGTATTGGCAGATATTATTTCTGAGCTGGTATAGTCCCGACAGTAAATAATGAAAAAAGCTGAATTTCCTAATAGGAAATTCAGCTTTTTTTTTACTTTCTAGTGAGACTAATTCTCACTATTACTTCTGTTTTTTAAGCTGCTTTTTGAGCTTATTTAACTTGTTTTTGTGTTTTGAAATCTTTTCAAGACGTGCTTTGATCTTCTGTTTCAAGATTTTAACTTGCTTCGACATGATGTCACTCCTTGGTATGAATATCCGCTGACTGATTTTTTTTCATAAAACTACTGATAAATTTTCTTAATTCTCTAGCGGCACTGGTGTCCATAGCTTCACACAATTGAATGAACTCATCACGTTGAGTGCTGTTAATGCGAATTAAGAGTTGCCCATCTTTTTTGTTGGCCTTTATTTTTTTGGGTTGATCAGTCATAAGATATTTATTCCCAAAGGCACTAAAACAATAAAATGTATATACACTATATATACATTATGAAAACTAAGCAACTATTTAATTTATTGTTTTTTATTAATAATATTGTTATTCCTGATCGGATGGAAAACCGGACATTTCTATTTAGGGTTTATAACTTAGGACTTACGCATTGACGGATTCAAAAAAGTATTAAAATACTTTATAAAGTATCTGTGATCAGACGAATTAAACATGCTTCTACAGCAACTTGTACATTACCCATTTATATGGGCTTTCTCATG
>NZ_VPEB01000024.1:0-17193 GCF_013417415.1 Acinetobacter sp. YH12254
TTCAAACAAATTCAGGCTGGGTTTATACTGCATTTATTATTGATGTGTTCTCACGAGCAATTGTTGGATGGAAAGTATCGACACGGATGAATACAGATATGGTGCTCGATGCATTGGAGCAAGCATTGCATGATCGAGGCATGCCAAAGAATGTGATTCATCATTCCGACAGAGGTGTGCAATATCTTTCCATTCGCTATACCAATCGTTTAGAAGCAGCAAATTTACGAGCATCAGTCGGTACGACTGGTGATTCATACGATAATGCTTTGGCTGAAACGGTGAATGGCTTATACAAAACAGAGGTGATTGAATATCTAAAAGCAGATTGGCAAGGTTTAGCAGATGTACAACTTGCGACACTAAATTGGGTAGATTGGTTCAATAAAGAGCGTGTACATAGTGCACTAGGTTATGTATCACCTTTTGATTTTGAAGCAATGTACTATGATAAGATTAACCCGTTAGGTCAGGTGGCCTAACTTAAATAAAAAACTCTCCGACAAACCCGGTACGGTTCAAACTGAATAAACACACTGTCACTGTGCCCCTAAAACTGATATTGAATCAGGTCTTTAAAGAGCATCATTACTCCTTTCACTCTTTTCGTCACACGGCAGCGAATCATTTATCGCTTTTACTGAACTGTGAATATGCACCACTTGTGCAAGAGCTGACTGACTATAGTGAAAACGAATATGAAAAAATTCGAGCTGAACTTCTTCAAAATCAACATGGACAAAACCATTGGTTTGTTATTGCACATCTTTTAGGGCATATAGAACCCGTTGAAACTTTCAAAAGTTATATTCACTTTAGTTATCTCATTGCTGGTCAAAAACTACTGAAACATCATCCAGATATGCCAAATGAACTGGCTAAAAAAATCATGGGCTACAATGCAACGTTTAAAAATTTGAAAATAACAACGGATGAAAAAGACTTTAATTTTGAAAAAAATCAGGCAGTTCTAGCAACTATATTATTGAACGATCAAACAAACTGGCTCCAAAGTAATGCTACTGACATTCTTAACGAACTGTCAGTACAAACAAATCAACCCCATGACTTTTTTGCTTTTTTCGCCGGCACAGAGGATTCTAAAATTTCACTTCAACGCTTTTATGAAACACTCAACTTATTAGAGACTACTCACGATCCTAAAAGTGCAGCTCAACGTATATGCTTACCAGAAGAGCTCGTAAATTATTGGTATGAAAATGCCCTAAATTTAGCAGACATTAAATCAAAAAAAGGGAATCCTCGTTTATTTAGTATTGATAGCTCAACCCTTTTAAAGCCAGCGATGCTTGATACCGCTGAAGAGCTTCACGCTGTGACTTATTTTTTTGAACATCTACAGAAAATAACTCGCAAAAATCCAATACAAATTGAATTCATTTTGAATGTATTTTTGAGTCGAGTGACCGCATCACACACAGGTATCCATTATCGCTGGAAGGATATCAATCATCTCGAACATTTTTATTCCCAGGTTAAGGCTTTATTTCCTGCCAAATTTTGGCACTTATTTGGACAAGATTTGCAAACAAAGTTAGATGCTAAACAACAGCCTCAACTTTTCAAATTAGCAAAAGCATCAACAGATAAACATCCATCAACTCAAGAGGAATTTCCTCGTCTACAACTCTACTCAGTAAAAGATGGTCATGCTCTTGCTGCATTTAAATTTTGCTTACATCTAGCCTGTATCGGTAGACCACGATCTCTTGAACTTAAAGCTGAAGGTCTAAAAATAACTACATGCTGTTAAATAATTTAACCGTTGCTTCCTTATCTAAAGCCAAATTTAATATATCTTTAGTAAAAATTGGATGTCTGATCAACGATAATTAAATAGTATAAACTCTATGAATTAGCAGCGTCTGAAACAGGGATCGGTCATGCGTACAACATCAGAAAAAACTGCAAAACAGAAAATGATATTAGCTAAGGCAGTTTTAGCTGCTGCTGAACGACTTGGTCTTGCACACGATCAACTAGCCTTAATACTGAATATAGATTCAGTGAAAAATTTAACCTCTCTTGAATTAGATCCCACTTCAAAACAGGGAGAAATCGCCCTCACTTTAATCCGTATTACCACATCACTAGATGCTCTGACAGGTGGGGATACAGCCTGGATGCAGCATTTTATAAAATCACCCAATAAATTGTTGAGTGGTATTCCAATAGAACAGATTCAGAACCCTCAGGGATTGGCCTCTGTTTTACAATTGGTGGAAGGTCTTCGGGCTAAACTTTAAGATAAGCAAAGTATTACAGAAAAATTTGAAAGTGATAGTCCTCTCCAATAATTCAAATGCGAGGTATAAGAATCCCCTCTTCTTCTCAAGATGTATATGTCTGGCCTAATTCCGTCAATTAATTGCGAACTGCTGCTATATATTGGATTTTATTAACCTGATGCGAGGCAAATCCTCCTTATAAACTCAATAGCTATTCAAGAACCATTATAAAAAGTTTGCTATATAGCGAACATTCACCATAATTAGTTAAAAGTTTGCTATATGGCTAACAAAGTTTCGGGAGCAAAAATGGCTACAAGAGGTGAAATAGGTAAAAAAATACGTTTGGCAAGAAAAGGATTGGCTATACACAGAAAAGTCTTGCAGAAAAAACTAAAGTCAATAAAACAACAATTTCAGAGATAGAGAATGGCCGTTTTACAGGTTCATTTGACATATTTGAACGTGTGCTTGATGGCGTGGGTTTACAATTCGAAGTGAATAAAAAAAATTTAACTTGCCCCAATGGGATGAAATTGAAGCAATATTTTCGGAAGATGATGAATGAAATTATTTACAGGCTCTATCATTTGGTATTTACGTCCAACAATGCAAAATCAACAACAACTTGAACACCCATTTCTCATACAAGTAGGGCTATTTTACAGATCGAAATGATAAATTCATAAATTGCTTTTCAAAAAAAAAGAAACTAATATGTTTCTTATATGACCTAAAAGCAATAAATTTATCTACAATGAATAAGTCTTTACTTCAGCAAATCAAAAAAAGACGAACCCAATTGGGCTTAAAGCAAGTTGATATGCAATCCCGTACAGGCATTTCAAGACAGCAATACCAAAAGCTGGAAAGTCAGGGTAACCCTCGATTAGAGACCTTAGAAATTATCGCGGCAGGATTAAATGCTCAACTGATGCTCATCCCTGATGATAAGGTTCATTTGATTAGACAATTATTGAATGATGAAATTAAAGTCACTATTGAAGATCAGGATGACTTAATGACTAACCCATGGAAGGGTCTTCTCGGAGGAGAGGAACCATGAATACTGTTGCCGTCCTGAAATTAACATTACATCACGCTGTCGTTGGATACTTGGCAGGATTTCAGAGTGGAAAAAATATTCTGGTTTTTACAGATTCTTTCCGCTTTGATCAGCAACGTCCGACCTTGAGCCTGCTGACTTCCCCCTTGTATCCTCAAGCGGATAAAATTTTAGAAAAGACCTATGTTACACATCAGCGCTTACACCCCTTGCTATCAAACTTGCTACCAGAAGGGGCATTACGTGAACTGATTGCACAAAGCCTCAAAGTACATATAGACAATGAATTTCAGTTATTGGCAGATTTAGGTCATGATTTACCTGGAGCACTCATTGCGACTCCATTAGATCCAGAAGAAATTCCAGATGAAATAAAATTCAAACTGCAGATCTCGAATCCAGATCAAATTTTAAAGCAAGAGATTCGAACAGATAATAAGTTTTCCTTGGCCGGCGTCCAAATGAAGTTTTCCATGAAAGCCAAAGATGGGCGTTTTACACTAGCACAGGCAACGGAAACGACTCTACTCGGGGACTGGATTATCAAAACTCCTTCTTCCAGACATGCTTTTGTTCCGCTAAATGAATATTCTATGATGACCCTTGCCAAAACGGTCGGAATAGATGTCCCTGAGATTCGCTTGGTGGATATGGCCCTTTTACAAGACCTTCCACCATTAAATTTACCCCAAGAGCAATATGCTTTCGCAATCAAAAGATTTGATAGACAGAGTACTGCTGATACTACAGAGCTTATTCACATCGAAGATTTTGCTCAGATCTTCGGCGCATATCCACATCAGAAATACAGCACCACAAATTATGAGCAGATAGGAAAGATCATTTATCAATTTTCAGATAACAAAATTATTGATATTCAGCAATTTGCCAGCCGTTTACTCGTCAATATTTTACTCGCCAATGGAGATGCGCACTTAAAAAACTGGAGTATGATTTATCATGATAAAAGTGCACCCAGATTATCTCCCGCATACGATATATTAATGACCAGTGTATATATTGAAAATGAGCGTCATTTCGCATTAAATCTTGCCAAAAATAAAGATTGGTATTTAGCTGAGATGAAACACTTTGAAGAATGGGCTGAAAAAGTCGGTGTTCCATGGCGTGTTATTGAAAAACAACTTCACGCGATCATGGACAAAGCACGGTCAGTATGGCCAGTGCTATTACTAGACTTACCTATGATTCCTGCTCATAAAGAAAAATTAAGACAACATTGGAAAAAATTGCATCCGCACTTTCAGATACTTACAAATGATTAGGGTAATCTGAAACCAAACTAAAATTTCTCAAACAAGTTCATCACGTCATTTTCCGTCAGTTTCGCTTCGCCCTCATGATCTGTACTTAGAATAGAGTGTGCCAGTTCTGCTTTATTTTGCTGTAAGGCAAGAATTTTTTCTTCTATGCTTTTATTGGTAATCAGCTTATACACAAATACCGGCTTGTCCTGTCCAATCCGCCATGCACGATCTGAAGCTTGATCTTCAGCAGCAGGGTTCCACCATGGATCATAGTGAATGACTGTATCTGCGGCGGTTAAATTCAGACCGACCCCTCCTGCTTTCAGACTGATTAAAAATACCGGCACTTGTCCAGACTGGAATGTAGTAATAGCTTCATCCCGTTTCTTGGTCTTTCCAGTCAGTTTCACATAGCCAATTTCTGCGTGATGGAGCTGCTGCTCAATCAGTTCCAACATTGAGGTAAACTGAGAGAAGATAAGAATTTTTCGCCCCTCTTCCACCATTGGAACGACCATATCCATCAACTGTTCAAGTTTGGCAGAGTGTGCCTGCCCGGTTTTCACTGAATCCAGCTTTAGTAAGCTAGGATGGCAGCACACCTGACGTAGCTTCAGTAAGGCATCTAAAATTTGAATTTGACTACGTTTAAAGCCTTTTTCTGCCACAATTTTCTGAATGCTGGCTTGCATCGTGGCACGAACAGCCTCGTATAGCTTGGATTGCTGTTCATTCATATCAATATTGACTTCAATCGTGGTTTTTTCTGGCAATTCTTTGGCAACGTCAGTTTTCAAGCGACGTAAAATAAAGGGTTTAATGCGGTTTACCAACTTTTGCCTTAACTGCTGATCACCGCGTTTTTCAATCGGATAGCGGTATTTTTTATTAAAGATTTCTTGTGAATATAAAAATCCTGGCATCAGAAAATAAAATAGTGCCCACAGCTCACCCAAATGATTTTCCATAGGTGTACCGGTTAGACATAGGCGATGTCGTGCTTTTAATTGCCGTACCACCTGTGCAGCTTTGGCACGCGGATTTTTGATATTCTGCGCTTCATCCAAAATGAGTTGATGATATTCATATTGCTTCAGTTGCTCTTCATCTCTCGCCAAGAGCGGATAGGTGGTTAACACAATGTCATATTGTGAAATCTGCTCAAAATACTGATGGCGGTCGGGGCCCTGTAGCAGCAGTACCTTGAGCTCAGGTGTAAATTTTTCCGCTTCTTTGAACCAGTTATGCATCAGCGATGTGGGTGCAACAATTAAGGCGGGGCTGTCCTGCAAATGACCAGCCTGCTTTTCCATGAGTAAATGCGCTAAAGTTTGTGCTGTTTTGCCCAAGCCCATATCATCTGCCAGAACCCCGCCATGCTGGGTTTCCCTTAAAAACTGTAACCAGCCTAAGCCCTGCTGCTGATATGGGCGCAATTCCCCCTGAAAACCTTGTGGTGTCGGCAGTTGTTGCTGATAGCCTTGTTTGAATTTCTGTACAAATTGCTGCAGCTGGTCACTGACCTGCCATGTCATCCCAAGATTATGCTGTAATTCTAATAGTTGACTCGCATCATAGCGATCGATACTGCGCTCTTCTTGCTGTAAAATGCTCTGCAGATGCAACAATACCGGCTTAATGTCCCTGGCGGATAGAGCCAAATCAGGTTGATCCACTGCAGTTTTCAGGGTGAAAATTTGGCTGTCATTCAGATAACTAAAAGTCCGTGGATCAAGTAAATCAGGATTTTTTTGCACCAAAGCTACGATTGCATCGAGCAAATCATAACAATTGCCTGCACTGTCCTGAACCGTCGCCCCGATATCGAACCAGTCCTGCTGGCTTTCAGATTCAGTGATGGAAATATTTAAATTTTCAACATATTGCAGCTTAAATGGGCTGTGTTCCAGATGCTCTATCTGCCATCCCATCAATTCAATTTGATTGATGGGCATCAGCTGCTTGATCCAGTCTCCATAGAAAGCAAAAACCATAGAATCGAGACGTTGTTTATCCAGTTTTAATTGCTGGTAATAGCTAAGATCTTTCACCCACTCCAGTGATTCGACCAACAATTGTAAACGCTGGATTGCCTGTTGTTCCTGAACAAAATCCCGAAGCTGTCGCACCATTTTGCCATGCTGCTCACCAATAAAACTGTCACCTGATGTACCTGCTTTTATTCGCCCACCTGCATAGGAGAATTCAATTTCAGCACAAACAGACTCCTCTAATTTCCAATCAAATTTATCTAAAACACCAAAGCGTAAAATTGGCTGGGGGCTACCCTCAAGGACCTCAACATGCTGAATAGACTCGGGCTGAGGCAGATTTTTCACGTCTGAATATTGATGAGTCAGTTGCTCAAACTCTGGCAAGAGCGTAGCTGGAAGATCAGGCATCTGTAAAAAATGGTAGAGCAGATTTGCCGTATATTCACCATATAACTGGCCCACCGTGTTCTGTTGAATATCCACATAACATGGTGGCTGGCTCGCGAGAATCTGGATATGTGGATTTGATTTTAAATCGAGTCGAATATCGCCATTGACCAATTCAATGTTTAAATGCTCCGTCTGTTTGTTGACACCTTGTTCCCAGATCAATTCGATGTGATAGCCTTGTTCTGACCATTGAAGTGCAGCATAGCTCTTTTTTTGCCAGTACACATCGCCACTTTGAATAAAAGATTTAAAGTGCTCCAATGAAATTCCGGAGATATCAAGATTGCTTTGATAAAAACGCTCGTCGCTGTTTATTTTGGCGTAATAATAAATCTGGTTAAATAATTGTCGTTTTTGTTCCGGTAAAGTCAGATGCTTTCTGGTGATATTTTCATAGTGCGTATAATCACTTTCACCGGCAATCGAGCCATTTTTATTGCGTCTGGCCTTCTGCACCACAAGGGTCAATTTCTTTGAGCTGACAGACTGATTTAACAGGTAAATTAAACATGTGTTTGTTTTGGCAGGCTGCTCAGGTTCAGTCTGTTGTAAATACCGTTTAAAATCATTCAACCAGCGTTGCGCCTGATCATACCCCTGTTTGCGTTTTGCGATTCCCTGTGGGGATTGAGAGTCAGCATAACGCTGCTGAAATTCCTGGCGATATTCCTGAAAGAATAACCGCGCTAAAGCCGCAGCATGTTTACAGTTATATCCAACCGGACAAGTGCAGTCGTCATCAATTAAACGGTCTTTTTGGGGATTATAGGTAATCGCAGTATCATAATAATCTGTCCCTTCAATTTGGGCATACATCGTGACACCGTCTTTTTCCTCAAAGAACTCAATCGTTTCCCTATCAATGTGTTTAGCATAGCTAAGGCTGCGCTGAATAGTTGCAGTACTAAAGCGAGATAGAAAATTGATCAATGAGGACATAATTACCAGACACTAAAAATGTTTATACAATTATAACGGACAAAGCTGTCATTTCAGAACAGTAGCCGAACTGCTCAACCTGAGCACAGATTCGACTCACTCAATAGGAATATTGTGAATAAAGACAATCAAATTCGAGAAGTTAAACAGTTCATTGAGATCGAAAATATCCTGATAGAAAGTGATCATTTCTTCACAACAGTTAATTTTAAACCAAATGGGGTCAAAAGTTTTAGCATTGTTTCTATGTGTGATTCATAGAGATCATTTCAATTTAGCGATCTCTAGATCCGTCTTGTAATTGGCATGTTGAATCCGTTCATTTGAGGGGTTGTATTGCTTCTGGACTTCATCTGAGAAAGGAGTTTCTTCACATAATTCAAAGTACCTCTCCATCGGTGTTTTACCTTTCAACGCTGAATGTGGTCTCATCCAGTTATAGTAATGCTGCCATTCGGCTAGCTTGTCTTGGATATCCTCAGAATCGATATCTACAGTAGCGTAGAACTCAGATTTATCAGTTTTTTGCGAATGCTCTACCTTGCCATTCAGATGAGGTGAACCTGGTTTATTTGGCCTAAATTTGATTCCATGCTGCATCATTTTTTTCTGTACTTTTTCAGCAAAGAATTCCCGCCCACGATCGGTCTGTATTCGCTGTATGGGAAAAGGCATTTCTTCAATTACGCAGTCTAAAAAGTCGAGAGTATTCGCTGCTGTTCGGCGTTTATATATCCTTAAAACGCGATATCGTGTGCAGTCATCGATAGATGTGTACTGATATAGTCCTGGACCCAGTTTACAGGTATCCATTTGAATTCTATCGCCTGATAATGGGCGTTCATAACGAATGAAATCTGCTTTACGACGGAATTTTTTAATCGGTTTGACTTGATGGGTGGATAGTACTTTATGGATAGTCGCTAAGGACAACGAGACTCCGTGCAGCCTCATCAATTCTGTTTGCAAACGTCGAGCACCAAAATTTCTAGCTGAGCGCATTTCTAATATTAAGGCTTCTAGCTCAGCATTGATTTTAGTATTTGGCGATTTTAAGGGACGTCTACTCTGGCTACTTAATCCATCAATACCTTGCTCAGAATATCGTTTCCACCACTTGCGTAACGTTGGTCTAGAAATGCCACATCTCCGACAAACCCGGTACGGTTCACTCGGCAATGATTTATTTATTACCATAGATTGTATTAGATTCCATTAGATTGTAAATGTCTAATTAGATTTCTTTAATCTAATAGGATCTAATCAGGCCAATAAAGCACCTTCTTACCGATCAACTGGTTTATTTTATAACTCCATTATTTTGTGGTTTAATAGACATATATGGACATAAGACCCAATATTATGGATTTAAAATTCAGAAAACCTGAAGAAGTTGTTGGATTATTATGTGAGAGGCTTCGTAAAGAACGACTTTATCTGGAAATGACTCAGGCAGATGTTGCTGCACGTGCTGGTATTGGTGTGAATACAGTATCCAATCTGGAAGCAGGTCGAAATGTTTCATTTGAAAATTTAGTACACGTTGCCATGGTCCTAGGCCGATTACAAGAATTAGAGGAACTCTTCAAACCTCATTTAAACAGTGTAGATGATATTCTTCGCTATGAGAGCAATACGGCTCGCCAACGTATCAAAAGGAAATAAATCCATGCTCAAAAAACTTAATGTTTACTACAATGAATGGGGTGAATATTGGCTTTAGGGTACACTGGTCTCCTCAACAGCAATCACAGGTCGACCATTAATTGCCTTTGAATACAGTGCTGAAGCGATCCGTAAAGGTTTAGAGCTTTCCTCTTACCTACTTCCATTAAAAGGTGACCCATTAAGAAAAAACTTTCCTACACAGCAAATGGGATTACCAAGTCATATATATGATGCATCACCCGATGGCTGGGTGTGCTCCAGAATTTTGGTGGCTATTCAGTCCATCATTACTTACATTCCAACTCTCTAGTTTTCCAACTAGCCCAGGTTATAATAATGGCCACCCAAAATACGATTGATCTATTATGAACACCTCCAATGACCCTTTACACGGCAAAAAACTTGCTGACATTTTGGATGAATTATTGGATTACTACGGTGGCTTTGAAGGTTTAAGTCGTAAAATTGAAATTAGATGTTTTTGCATAGACCCAAGTGTTAAATCATCATTGCGATTCTTGCGTACCACACCATGGGCACGTGAAAAAGTAGAAAGCTTATATTTGTACGTCTTACGCCAAAAGGCAAAACAGAAACCGTAGCCCCAGGCAACACCCCTCTCATTATAAAATTATACCAGTCAGTAAAACACCTTTAGATTAAGCATGTGTATGTTGGTTATTATTGTTGATTATCACAATAAATTAGTGACCAAAAATCAAAGTACCCCACCCTACCTTAAATTACACCACACAAAATAAAAACTCTATACAACTGTTATATATAGAGTTTATTAAAATACCAATTATGTTATTTAGTGTATTTTATGTCGGTGACTCTTGCCAAGGTTGGGGTCATTACCATTTTAGGGGTAGGTCTGGCAGCACTTCCTGCGGGTATTCTGGCCAATGGCCTGGCCAATGAGCTGAGACAACGCAAACACAAGCTGGAATTAAGATTTCGTGAACTGCTTGATGACGCAGAAATTGACTTGATTGAAGATCAAGAAAAAATTGAAACTTTACGTAAAGAAGTCGGGCTGAGCACAGAGCAAATGCAGGATATCCTGTTAGAGCTTATTCATGAGCGCAAGAAAGAACAACTCGAGCAGGAAAAAAACAAGTATTTCTTCTGCCCGCATTGTGGGCATAAGTTACCTGATTAAAAGGTAGCCAGATCATCGCGAGCATCAGACCATAGGATATGATACTTGTTGCAGGCAGATGCTATTCACTCAATTTTTTCGTTTGAAGCAGGATCAAGTCATTTCAATCTAAAAACGCAGCGATTTCATCGGCCACTGCCCTGGATGTCCGGGAAACTCCGACCAGCGTCGCCGAAGCAGCACCGGTCCATTCCCCATAACCGACCAGCCATAAATTCGGCAGCTGAACCGAGCGGCCATCCTTCACTGCGATGGTCTGGTCCTGCTGGATAATCCCGAGGCTGCTAAGATGATTCAGCGCCGCCTTAAATCCGGTACACCAGATCACTGCATCCACTTGCGCGGTGCTGCCATCTTCCCACATCACGCCATGTTCGGTAAAAGCCGAAAATGGACGCTTGCTCTGTAAAACGCCTCGCTCACGTGCCTCTTTGACTGAATCAATCATGACAATATCGCCCAGACCACCAATGGGCTGCTCGATCTTTCTACCTTGCTGCTGGGCTTTCAAACGCTCGGTCGCCCTTAAGAACAGGACACGGCCATCGACATCATCTGCCAGAAATTGCGGCGGTGTCTGGGTGATCCAAAGCGTTTCAGCTACCTGGGAAACCTCGGCCAGGATTTGCGCACCGGAGTTGCCACTACCCACGATCATGACTTTCTTGTTTTTAAATAACTCAGCATTTTTATAATCTGCTGAATGAAGTTGTATACCCTGAAAATGCTCACGACCTGCATACTCGGGAATAAATGGTTGGCTCCATGTCCCTGTAGCGCTTACCACCGCTTTGGCTTTCCAGGATTGTTCCCCGGCATAGACCTCTAAATATGTCCCCTTGTTTTCCACGCGCTCCACATGCACCGGACGAACTACAGGAAAGTGATAGCGCTGCTCATAGGCGGTCAAATAATCGATCACCTCATTGCGGGTCGGATAGGTCTGTTCGGTCGCCGGCATCATCCAGCCCGACAGCGAACTCCAGCTATTGGGGGAGAAAAGACGCAAGGACTCCCAGGCATGCTGCCAGGCACCTCCAGGCTGAGGCTGATCATCCAGGATGATAAACGGAATATTCTTGCGCTTTAAGAAATAAGCCGTGGACAAACCGGCCTGTCCAGCACCGATGATGATCACATCTGTTTCGATCTGTTTTATGTCCAAAGCCTTTTCCCCTTGCATTTTTCTGTCGTTCTTGATGCAGTATCCCGCTTTTTCAGCGGGTTTCTGCTGATTTCTCTGATTGACCGGACAGCCTGATCAAGCAAATTCAGTCTTACAAACTGCGCTGATTTACCCGTTTGGAAAGCTCTTCAGCCGATTCCTTGCGTTCTGAATAACGATCTGTCAGGTATTTGCTTTGACCACGAGTCAGCAAGGTAAATTTATACAGTTCTTCCATCACATCCACAATCCGGTCATAGAATGCTGATGGCTTCATTCGTCCATCTTCTTCAAATTCCAGGAATGCTTTTGGAATTGAAGACTGATTTGGAATCGTGATCATCCGCATCCAACGCCCCAAAACACGCATCTGGTTCAGACTGTTAAAGGACTGTGATCCCCCACTGACTTGCATCAAGGCAAGGGTTTTTCCTTGAGTGGCACGAATTGCGCCCCCTGCCAGTGGAATCCAGTCAATCTGGGATTTAAAGATGGAACTCATAGAACCATGTCGTTCCGGTGAACACCACACCATGCCTTCTGACCATGCTAAAAGTTCATGCAACTCTTTTACTTTTGGATGCTCAGTATCCGCATCTTCAGGTAAAGGAAGCCCTTTAGGATGAAAGATTTTTACTTCTGCCCCAAAATATTCAAGGATTCGACCAGCTTCAAGAACTGCAAGGCGACTGTAAGAACGTTCCCGATTAGACCCATAGAGCAGTAAAATCCGAGGAGGATGAGCTAGTTCTTTGGCTTGGACTTTTTCAAAGGTGGGTTGTTCAATAAGATTTGGATCTACGTTAGGCAGGTTCATCATATCAAGCCTCTTTAAAATATTTCTTTCTTAGCCACAGTGAAACACTCACTAAAGCAATTAACACAGGTACTTCAACCAATGGCCCAATAATCGTGGTAAAAGCAACCGGCGAAGCAATACCAAAAGTTGCAATGGCGACTGCAAGTGATAATTCAAAATTATTTCCAGCCGCAGTAAATGAGATTGCAGCAGTTTTTGGATAATCATTGCCCATCCATTTACTCATAAAGAAGCTAATAAAGAACATGGCCACAAAGTAAATGATTAAAGGAATCGCGATGCGTAAAACTTCCAGTGGAAGACTCACAACATCACCCCCTTTTAAGCTAAACATGGCCAAAATCGTAAACAGCAAAGCCATTAAACTCAGCGGGCTGATTTTTGGAATGAACCTGGTTTGATACCATTCCACGCCTTTTTGTTTCACCAAAATTAAGCGCGTTAAGAAACCCAATAAGAACGGAATTCCAAGATAAATCAGAACAGCATGGGTAATGGTCCAGAAGCTAACATTGATCACTTGAGCTTCAATACCAAAATATGGCGGAAGGAAGGTCAGGAATAACCAGGCGTAGGTACTGAAGAATAAAATCTGGAAAATACTGTTAAACGCCACCAATGCTGCAACATATTGGTTATCACCACAGGCCAGACCATTCCACACCAGTACCATGGCGATACATCGAGCTAAACCAATCAGGATCACGCCTGTCATATACTCTGGATAGCTATGCAAAAAAATCACAGCCAACGCAAACATCAGTACCGGAGCAATCAACCAGTTTTGAATTAAAGATAGCGTCAGGGTTTTTTTATCCTTAAACACTTGTGGCAAGGTCGCATAATCCACTTTTGCCAGGGGTGGATACATCATCAGAATCAGACCAATCGCGATTGGAATATTGACTGAATTAATACTGAATTGATCCAGAGCAACCGATGCTTGAGGAAAAAAGTTTCCTATTGCGATGCCTAACGCCATGGCAATAAAAATCCACAGCGTCAGGTTGCGATCTAAAAAGGACATGCGTTTTTCAGACATGTGACTTACTCAACATTCGAAATTTGATTAATCGCTGCAATCAATTGTGAGCGAGAAAGTTCATCTACGTTAAGTTTAAACAAAGTATCCAGGCGACGATTGATATGTTCAACAGTGTTCATAAAGGCTTGCATTTTTTCTTCTTTATCCACCTCTAAATGTGACGGATCAGACAGGCCCCAGTGCGCCTTGATCGCTCCGCCAAGATAAAGAGGACACGCTTCCTGTGCAGCCGCATCACAGACGGTAATCACCACGTCTGGCTGATACTGTTCACAGGCATCAATCGTCTTGCTGGATAAGCCTTTAGTCGACAAGCCCAGATTGTGCAGGGTTTCAAGCGTCAAGGGATGCACCTGACCGGAAGGTTTGCTGCCAGCACTGTAAGCGACCCAGCCTTCTGGCGCACGGCTATTGAACAACACTTCAGATAGAATGCTGCGGCAACTGTTCCCCGTGCATAAAAACAAAAATTTCATGAAAACTTACTCGCAATGGCTCTGAATCGATAGAGCGGAAGAATCAAATAAAACCGGAACGTCACTACGTTTCAGTACGTCCAGAATTTCAAAGCACCAGGCCGGTAATTGCGGATTGAGGCTGTAGTACACCCACTGGCTTTGCCGACGATCGTTGAGCAGACCGCAAGACCGCAACAAGGCCAAATGCCGTGAAATTTTTGGTTGGCTTAACTGCAGTTTATCGGTCAGATCACAGACGCATTGCTCTTTATTTTCCGCAATCAGCAGGACAATACTGAGACGTGTTTCATCAGATAAACATTTAAAAAACTGAACGTGGTCCATAGCTGCTCCCCTTCTATTATGCAAATATATACATATCCATATATATAGTAAATAGTACAAGTGAAAAATTATATCTGGATCAGGATATCACAGCCAGAAAGCGCTGGATTTAACAGTTTCCCTCTTCTTCCAATATAGAAAAACCAGCGACTTGAACCACTGGTTTTCTTCGCTACAACTTTAATTTTGAAGTTATTTATTTTTCTCGATCAGTTCCGCGATAGCCTGAGCTTCCAGAATTTTACCACTCGATACGATTTTACTGTCAATCATCAGACCCGGTGTGCTTAACAGTCCGGTTTCGGCAATCTGCATCATATCCGTGACATACTCAATGTCCGCTTTGACACCGGTGCTTTTCACTGCTTCTTCAGTTGCAGCCAACAGGGCCTTACATTTACGGCAGCCTGTACCCAAAACTTTAATTTTCATCTTTTATTCTCCATACATTTTATAAAAACCAGTCACCCAAAGTATTCAGGCTATAGCCAATAATCAAGATTCCCACAAAAACGATCCCTATAAACAGGCTCAATAAGCGGGTTTTCACCACCTGTTTTAACAGGATCAGGGATGGCAGGGAAAGTGCTGTTACCGCCATCATAAAGGCCAATACCGTCCCCAACCCCACACCTTTCACCACCAAAGCTTCTGCAATCGGCAAAGTGCCAAAAATATCTGCATACATCGGTATGCCTATGATTGTAGCAATCAGTACGGAATACCAGTGATCCTGACCAAGCAAGGCGGTAATCCACTGTTCAGGAATCCAGTTATGAATTGCCGCGCCAATCCCTACGCCAATCAACACATACATCCAGACCTTGCTAAAGATTTCCACCACCTGTTCCCAGGCAAATTCCCGGCACTCTTTCGCAGACATTTTAAAATCTTCATCACCCTGAGCTGTACTATTTTGCGTAACAAATTTAGCGACATACTTTTCCATTTTGAAAAAGCTGATGAGTGATCCACCAATAACTGCCAAAATCAGACCAAGAACCACATAGATCATGGCAATTTTCCAGTTAAAAATACTGGCCAATAAAATAATCGAAGCCAGATCGACTAAGGGAGATGAAATCAGAAAGGAAAAGGTCACCCCCACAGGCAGTCCGGCACGGGTAAAACCGATAAACAGCGGAATGGAAGAACAGGAACAAAATGGGGTAATGGTGCCGAGCAAGGCCCCCATGATATTGGCTTTGATCCCGGTCATGCGTCCCAGAATCTGCCGGGTGCGTTCAGGCGGAAAATAACTCTGGATATACGACAGGCTTTGACATACTCCCACCACTTTCACGATGTTCAAGTGGGGGATTCTAAAAGCAAAAGCTCTTAGGTGACTTCCTCACGGATTTCACTTGCTTTCTGCTTCGCAAGGCGACCTTTACCGCATCCACCCTCCACAGACAAAACGATGTGTCCCACCGCCAAAATGTTGCGAGAAGCATTAATATCTGCATTCTCGCTAAAACAACAACTGACACACTCAAAGTTTGCTTGAGTAAGCCTATTTTCTTTTGCAACATGACCACATGAACTACAAGTTTGACTTGTATATCTAGGGTCAACTTTAACAAGCAAACCACCTCGCCATTGCTGTTTGTACTCCAACATACCAACAAGCATTGACCAACCTTGATCCAGGATTGATTTATTTAAGCCGGACTTGGCTTTAACATTCTTTCCTTTTTTCTCGATTGAGCCTTTCGCTGACTTCGACATATTGGCTACTTTTAAGTCCTCAACTACGATCATTGCGTGGTTTTTGCTGAGCGTTGTGGTGACTTTGTGCAAGTAGTCATGCCGAATATTGGCAATATGATGGTGTAATGTATTGATCTTGAGATTCAGCTTTTTCCAATTTTGACTGAACTTGTTTTTCTTTCTCAGCTTGCGCTGAAGCCTAGCCAACTTTACTTGATTGGCCTTGAAACTATTGATCGGGTCGAATACTTGACCACTAGACGTTGTAATTAACTTTTTAATACCTAAATCAATGCCAATGGCTGATTTCGATGGATGGACTGGTGCTTCTACCGTATTTTCAGCACCAAATGACACATACCATTTCCCGACATGCTTGGAGATTGTGACGTTCTTAATCTCACCCACAATATTTTGTGATTTTCTGAATTTCACAACGCCAATGTCATTAGGTAACTTAACTTGGTTGCCTTTAACCCAACAGTATCTATTGAATTGAACAATACGAATGGAATCACAGCCATTAGATTTCTTTTTGAATCGTGGCATGAGTGGTCTAAGTTGGACTTCACGACCATCAGGCAATTTAAAGAATCTTGGTTTTTTGGCTTTAAATGGTTTTTGCTTTAACTTGGCTTGTTCTTTCGGGTCAAAGAACTTCCCCCAAGCATCACCAAGATCACGCACTTTTTGTTGAAGTGAAACGCCATTTGAACTATTTTCTAGAAAAGCACACTCAGGTTTTTTTCGTAATTCAGGAATTTTATTGACTAAATTAACTTTGTTGATTCGCTCATTATTAGCAAGCATCTCGAACGATACAGCTAAAATTTGATTCCAAACAAAACGTG
>NZ_VPEB01000025.1:0-16717 GCF_013417415.1 Acinetobacter sp. YH12254
ATGCGTGCACTACGTAAAGGACAAGCATCGTCATTTTATTATGGTCAGCCTCAGGGTGAAGTGTGTCTAATCAACAGGGTTTTCGGTCTCTAAGTACTTTTTAAAGGGAACATCATCGACTCAAATCACTATTTGCAACAGTGCCATCTGGATCAACATTTCACAAAATAAGCATACAAAAAAAATAGCAGTATTAAACTGCTATTTTTGATTTTTATTTAAATCGCTTTTAAAAAACAAACTCGATACCTGCACCATATTTCCATCCCTTTTCAGACTCTGTTGCCTCTTGCATAGAAGTGGCTTTCTGTCCTTTTTCATATTGGTAAGCAACATCAATGAAAGGTTTAATTCGCTTAGTAATCTCATATCGGGTTTTGATACCAGTTTTAAGTTCTGATAAACCTGATTTTGCAGCATAATCAGAGTCATCGTTGAATATAGCATCCATTTCTAGATAAGGTTGAGTAATCAATTTCTGGGTTAACAAGAAATCACGTTCGATTTCAAAACTTGCTCCCCAAAAGTTATTCTCGCCACCGTATAAATAAGCTTGTGTTTCAAAGAAATAAGGAGCTAATCCTAATACACCAATAACACCATCAACTCGATCACTGTTGCTGCTATTTTTATCTTCGCTATATCTTACACCAGCTTGTACATCCCAAAATGGGGCTACGTTACGGCTATAAAGTGCTGATACAGCATATTTTGGATCATTACTTTCTGACTTTTCCGAATTGGCTTCAATAAATAGACGATTTTCATCTGTACCAATCAAAGTTTCAAACTTTGTTCCTAACCCACCTTTACCGTCTTCATCAACCATCCATTCATTTTCGAGTTTTGTAGTTTGATAAACTTGACCACCATGTTCTTTAAGATGATTATTATGGGAGGAATCAGCTGGTTCCAAATTCTTCCGCATAATTTGAATACTTTTGTTTCCCTTGTTAATATTTCTTTTTGAAAAATACTTTGGATAAACATTTTGCGGGGAATAGCTTAACCCACCAGATTCCTGCAATAGTACCTTCATACTTTCTGGCATATTGCTATCTTCTACTGGTTGAGTGTTCTTTGCAAAGGTCAGATTTGATAATCCAAATAGCGCAATCATCAAAGTTGTTTTTGAAAACAAATTATTAGTGATGTGCATGTGGATTTACTCCCTTCTCATTTACTTGGGACTGAGGAACAGTCTTTGTAGAATTACCATCTTCCACTTGAGCTACAATGAGTTTATTCATCATTCCTGCACTCATATGGTAAAGCAGGTGACAATGAATAGCCCACTCACCTAACTCATCAGCTGTGAGTAGCGTGGTTATCGTTTTCCCAGGTGGAACAATTACCGTATGTTTGTTTGGCATATTGCTTGGATCCTGACCATTCTCAAGCTGCATAAACATGCCATGTAAGTGCATTGGGTGAGCCATCATACTGTCATTGACAAATTTTAAGCGAATACGTTCACCATACTTCACCACTAGTGGGTCGGCTTCATTAAATTTTTTACCATTTATTGTCCAAATATAACGCTCCATGTTTCCACCAAGTCGTACTTCAATTTCACGTTCAGCTGCACGAGTGTCTTTTTGAGGATCTAACGATTGCAAATCACTATATTGCAATGCTTTATTACCTTCAGGTGTTGAAGCATTTGCCCATCCAAATACGGTATTATCATTCTTGTCTGAAGCCGCCTTAACAGTAGCGCTATTCATCGGCATATCATGATCCATACCTTTCATAGAAGACATATCGTGATTCATGCCTTTCATAGAAGACATATCATGATTCATATCTTTCATAGAAGACATATCATGATCCATACCTTTCATAGAAGACATATCGTGATTCATGCCTTTCATAGAAGACATATCATGATCCATACCTTTCATAGAAGACATGTCATGATCCATTCCCATATCTTCCATAGTCAATAAAGAACGAGGACGAGGCTTAGGCATCTCAATTTGTTTTACAGGTGAGGTATTTTCATCATGTAAGGTTCCAACCGAAAATCCAGTACGATCAATAGATTCAGCTTCGATTTGATAATGGGCTTGTTTCGGTTCAACAATGACATCATAAGTTTCAGCAGTACCTATACGGAACTCATCTACAGGAACAGGTTTTACAGGTTGACCATCGGCACTTACCACTGTCATTTTTAAATTTGGAATTCGTACATCAAAAAATGACATAGCGGAAGCATTAATAAAACGAAGGCGAACTTTTTCACCAGCTTTGAAGTTACCCGTCCAATTTTGCTGAGGTGTCTTGCCATTCATTAAAAATGTATAACCAGTCACATCGGACATATCTGTTTTCAGCATTCGCATCTGATTCCACATAGAACGGTCTTGCCAAGTCGCTTTTAGCCCATCACGTTTAACTTGTTTTAATACATCGAATACTGTTTCGCGGCGGTTCTGATAGTAGTCTGCTTCTTTTTTAATATTTTTCATAATTTGATCACTTGTCGAATTATGAAAATCAGAAAGCAAAACAACGTAATCTTTATCGGTTTTTTCAGCAGCTGTTAGTGGAGTTTTATCTTTAGGATAAATAACAAAAGCACCATATAAACCGTCTTGTTCTTGTCCTTTACTATGTGAATGATACCAATAAGTACCATTTTGGCGGACTTTAAACTTATATTCATAAGTTTTATTAGGGGCAATGCCATTAAATTTGTTAAATCCAGGTACACCATCCATAATTCCAGGTAATAATAAGCCATGCCAATGGATTGAAGAGTCCTGATTTTTTAACTTATTGTGAACACGGATAACGGCCTCATCACCTTCTTCAAATTCAAGAAGTGGTGCAACGAATTTACCATTTACAGTAATTCTCTCAACTGGTTTTCCTGTGATATTTACAGTTTGTTCAGCGATTGTTAAATCATATTCTTTAACTGCCGCCATTACCCAAGTTGATGAAAATAAACCAACTCCAATTAAGAGTATATGACTTAACTTTTTTGACATTCTATCTCACCTTTAGAAAGGTCAAGATTGAAGTAATAAAGCAAATATTTAGTATAAACTTTAATACTTCTTTCTCGCTATTTATAAAATTATTTATTGCTACTAGGCATATTCATCTTTGAATGATCCATTTTAGAATGGTCCATATTCATCATAGAATGATCCATTTTTGACATGTCAGATGAGTTAGGAGACTGATGTTGACTATGATCTTGCTGAGTCTTGTCATCTTTTTCCATTTTACAAGGTTTTGTACAAGGTTTCTGTGCTTTTACCGTTTTAGTGGCACTTGAGGTTGATACATCTTTTGCCCAAGATTGAGTACCAGCAATTAAAGTTCCAGCACACATTAAAATTGTTAGACTACGACGCACTACAGTTTTCATAAATTTCTCTAAAAGTTAATTTCTTGCTACTACAATAAAGTGAAGCACTGAACATCTAAGTGACTTGAAAATGACATTTTTGTAATCTATCTCGATCAGATGTTTTATAACGTTATTATAGTTTTAATGAATAACTTAGGATTCTGAGATGAGAATACTATTAGTTGAAGATGAACAAAAAACTGGTGATTATCTCAAGCAAGGTTTATCCGAAGCTGGCTATATTACGGACTGGGTTACAGATGGGTTAACGGGTAAACATCAAGCTCTTTCTGAAGAGTATGACTTAATTATTTTAGACGTGATGTTACCTGGACTAAATGGTTGGAATATTATCAATGATATTCGTAGCAGCGGTAAAACAATGCCCATTCTTTTTCTTACCGCCCGAGATCAAATCGAAGATCGAGTAAAAGGATTAGAGCTAGGCGCTGATGATTATTTAGTTAAGCCTTTTGCTTTTGCAGAGCTTCTAGCTCGAATAAAAACGCTCCTTAGACGAGGGCAACAAAGAGAAGATAGTAATATTATTAAGATTGCTAATTTAGAACTTGATTTGAGAAAACGTCGGGTAACGCGAGCGGGTCAACGCATTGATCTGACGGCAAAAGAATTCGCGCTTATGGAACTTTTTATGCGTAGACGAGGTGAAATTTTACCAAGAGCGCTGATTGCTTCTCAAATTTGGGATATGAATTTTGATAGTGATACGAATGTCGTTGAAGTCGCTATTAAACGATTAAGAAGTAAAGTTGACAGTAACTTTACTCCCAAATTAATTCAGAATATTCGAGGAATGGGGTATGTACTAGAGGTAGAGGATGAATAATAATTTATTCAGAGCGATCAGTTTCCGGATCGGTATCATTTTCTCATTATCTACTATTTTCATTCTAATTATTATGGGTTTGTTCATAAATAAATTAGTAATGCATCATTTTGAAACTCAAGACCGTACCCAATTAGAAGGTAAAATCCAGCTTATTCAGAATCTTCTCCAACAGCATCCTAAAAATTCTCCAGAACTTAATCTTTATTTAAGAGATGCGTTAGTTGGACACCATGATCTTATGGTCCAAATAGAACGACCGACAGGCCAAATTTTATTTAGTTCAGCATCCTCAATCATTAATACTCAAAATTTAATCAAGTCAGCAAATAATTCATGGATTAAATGGCAAGTTCAAAATAAGACCTATCGTGGCATGATCTACACTACAGGTATAAATAGAAATTCTGAAATACAATCTGTACGAATTATTGTTGGGATCGATACATCAGAACATCTACATTTTCTAAAAGATTTTAAGCGTCAACTTTTGTATATTGGTTTGGCTGGTACAATTTGTTTAATGTTTTTAGGTTGGTTTGCAACCTGGAGAGGTTTAAGACCAGTGCAAAAAATGGCTAAGGTCGCAGAAGGAATTTCTGCTCAACATCTTTCAGAACGTTTAGAAGTTGAGCATACACCAACCGAACTAAAATCATTGGCAATCGCCTTCAATGCTATGCTGGACAGACTAGAGTCAGCTTTAGAAAAACTTTCCGATTTTTCATCTGATTTAGCACATGAAATTAGAACACCGATTAATAATTTAATGACCCAAACTCAAGTATGTCTCGCCCGTAACCGAGATATTGGTACTTATCAAGAAATACTATTTTCTAATTTAGAGGAATTTGAACGTTTGGCTCGAATGGTGTCCGATATGCTTTTCTTGGCAAAAGCAGAACATGGCTTAAATTTACAGAACTTACAGAATATTGACCTCATTAAAGAAGTTACCGCTTTATTTGATTTCTATGACGCTCTAGCTGCCGAAAAAAATATGACACTTCAACAAACAGGATCTGGCAATGTAAAAGGTGATCCTGCTATGTTACGTCGCGCACTCAGCAACCTATTGTCTAATGCAGTTAAATATGGAAACAAGAATTCTACAATACAGATAAAACTTCAACAGAATTTAGATAACACAATATTTTCAATTGAAAATGAAGGCCCTGAAATCTCTCCTGAACAACTATCCAGATTATTTGATCGTTTTTATCGAACAGATGCGTCTAGGCAAAGAACAGAAGAAGGAACCGGCTTAGGGCTTGCCATAACAAAATCTATTCTTGATATGCTTGGGGCGACCATCCAGGCTGAATCCCTCAATGGTCGAATCATTTTTACCATTGTTTTTCAAAGTGAATCCATGCAAGGGGAATCATTTTAACTCATTTTTTGAACATCTTCCATTTACCCGAGTTGACCTTACATAAAGCTCAAACTGAGAGCCAGAGCTACGCCAGCACCTATCATGGCAATTGTGTAGCCAAATATGATAGCTCGGCCAAACTGTGCCCCCCCTGTCATCCATGCAATTGTCGCTTTGCTTAACATGTTGCTCAGTGTGGCCAGCCCTAGCGCGACAGCAGCCACATTTGTTGTTAAGCCTTCAGTACTATGCAGGCGGGCAAGTGAGACTAAAATAGCATCTACGTCTGCTAGCCCAGAAATAGTCGATAATACGAAGATGCCGCTGGTGCCCAACCATTGTTTTGCTGCCGGGACCAAGACTGCCATGACAGCCAGGAAAGCAGCGAAGCTGAATGCTGTCCCAAGATCAAAAGGAGCCATTGCTTCTATTGTTCGATCGTTGTTTTCAGCGCTGGTAATTTGGCGTTGTCTCCACAATGCCATACCCAGCAGAAGGATTCCCGCAATCATCATTGCACCACCAAAAGTGCTTAGCAATGCTGGCTCAATGACGCCTATCAGCACAACCATACGAAAAAACATGATGCCACAGGCAGCCAATGTTCCAGAAATAGCAGCACTGACCATGACGGGGTGCTGGCGTGTATAGCGTGCCAGTGCGACAGTTACAGCTGTAGAAGATGCCAAACCACCCAATAGACCTGTCCAGAGTATGCCTCTTTGTGAACCGGTGAGCCGCATGGCAAAATGACCTGCCAGAGAGAGTCCGGCAATCAGGATCACTGCCCACCATAACTGGTAAGGATTTAATGCAGCAAAAGGTCCCATACCCGTATTGGGTAAGTAAGGTAATATAACGACAGAAAGTACCAGTAACTGTAGAGATGCGGTTAATTCACGATGTTCGATCAAGCGTAACCAACCATGTAAGGTTGGCTTGAGATCCAAAAATACAGCCACGATGACAGCCGCTGTTAATGCTAAAGTAACATTACCATGGGATGCATATGCACCTAGAACTAATGTCAACAGCATCGCGATCGTCGTGGTAGCGCTTAAATTACCGGAAATTTTTGCGGTACGCGCGTAGGATACCGTAAGTAAAAGGGAAAGCCCTAATACGGCTGCGACTAGTGGCCAAGGCCCAAAGTTTGGCTGTAGATGACCCAGCACTCCTCCGAGTAATCCTGTCAATGTGAAGGTACGTAGGCCTGCTACTCGGCTGCCTTCTGGCAGTTCACGATCATTCCATCCTCGTTCTAAACCAATGAGCAGGCCGATGGCAAGTGCTGCAATCAGGCCTGATACATCTGGTGGAAGAAAAGGACTCTCTATCATAGCTTTTTATGTCGCAGGCGAAGGGCATTCGTGATCACTGAAGCGGAGCTAAAACTCATGGCCAAGGCCGCAATCATGGGTGACAACAACCAACCTGTAAATGGGTAGAGTACGCCAGCTGCTATTGGGATACCCAAGGCATTGTAAAGGAAAGCAAACATGAGGTTCTGTTTCATGTTGCTGACAGTAGCTTCCGAGAGTGAACGGGCAACCGAGATACCGCGTAAATCTCCCTTGACCAGGGTAACTTGAGCACTATTCATTGCGACATCAGTCCCGGTCCCCATAGCGATACCGACATCAGCCTTGGCTAGTGCAGGTGCATCATTGATTCCATCGCCGGCCATTGCCACGATGCGACCTTGCTTCTGCAATTTGCTGACAAGTTCGAGTTTATCTGCGGGTTTGACTTCACCATGTATCTCATCGATTCCCAGACGTGCTCCGACTGAACGGGCAGTGGTGAGACCATCTCCCGTTGCCATTACGATACGTAGTCCAGCTTCCTTCAGGGTGGTAAGAGCTTCAGGAGTACTTTTTTTGATGGGATCAGATACTGCAAGCAGGCCGGCCAATTCACCATTGATGGCTAGATGCATGACACTTGCCCCTTCCGAACGCAGCTCTTCGGCTTGCGGAATCAGAGATTGTACGGAGATACCCAATTGTTCCATCAGTGCCGTGTTGCCCAAAGCTAACTGACGATCGCCCACTTGACCTCGAACACCGATCCCAGAGCCTGATTCAAAATTGTCTGGTGTTTCAAGAGACAGGCCACGTTCGTGTGCTGCATTTACAATCGCATCTGCTAGCGGATGTTCACTGCCTTGATCCAGGCTAGCGGCCAGACGTAATACTTCAGATTCCTCGAACCCTGCTGCAGCTACTACACGGTCGAATGCAGGGCGTCCTTCGGTCAACGTACCTGTTTTATCGATGATTAGTGTGTCAATCTTGCGCAGATTCTCAATGGCCGCCGCATCACGGAATAGCACACCATGGGTGGCACCTTGACCCGTCGCAACCATGATAGACATTGGGGTTGCCAAGCCCAGTGCGCAAGGACAGGCAATAATCAGTACTGCCACAGCATTGATTAATGCATAAACCCAGCTCGACTCTTCTGGGCCGAACAGTCCCCATCCAAAGAAGGTAAGTAAGGCAATGGCTACTACAGCCATGACAAACCAACCTGCTACCTGATCAGCCATACGTTGCATGGGTGCTCTCGAGCGTTGAGCTTGCGCCACCATCTGTACGATCTGGGACAACATGGTGCTTGAACCAATTTTCTCTGAACGCATGATCAATGAACCATTGGTATTCAGGGTAGCTCCAATGACTTTGTCGCCGACGCGTTTAGTGATTGGTAAAGGTTCGCCTGTCAGCATTGATTCATCTACTGAACTGCTTCCTTCAGTGACTACACCATCCACAGGAACTTTTTCACCTGGGCGAATTCTGAGTAAATCTCCTACATGTACATGCGTTAGAGGAACATCTTCCTCAGTTCCATCGGGCAGGATTCGGCGAGCTGTTTTAGGAGCAAGTCCGAGGAGTGACTTAATTGCAGCAGAAGTTTGCGAACGTGCTTTTAATTCCAGTATTTGCCCCAGTAGGGTCAAAGAAATGATGACCGCTGAAGCTTCAAAGTAAACAGCGACACGACCCATGGAGATAAATGAGTCTGGAAAGATTTGTGGTGCAATGGTCGCAACCACACTGTAAATAAAAGCAGCCCCTGTACCTAGACCGATCAGGGTCCACATGTTTGGGCTGCGATTCACAACCGATTGCCAACCACGGGAAAAAAATGGCCAACCTGCCCACAGTACAATCGGGAGTGACAACACTAATTCAATCCAGCTCTGAACTGCCATGTCGAACAGGTTCAGTTGATGGCCAAACATTGCCAAAAAAGTCACGACTATGGTGAGTGGCAGTGTCCACCAGAAGCGTCGACGGAAATCACGTAACTCAGGATTCTCATCTTCCTCTAACTCGGGAATGAGTGGTTCCAGTGTCATTCCGCATTTAGGACAGTTTCCAGGATGATCCTGTCTAATTTCTGGATGCATTGGGCACGTATAGATGGTCGTGCCTGTTGTGCTTGCATCATTAACGGATTGAGTAGTCTGATGATGCTGTGTATGTGCATCGGCAGTCGTCGTTGCGGGTTTAGCGATATATTGCACCGGGCTGCTATGAAACTTTGATTGACATTTATCACTGCAAAAAAAGTAAGTTTTCCCCTTAAATTCCTCATGGTATTTCGATTCTTCAGTGACGGTCATACCACAGACTGGGTCTTTCAGTACGTCTGTTGTAGCCTGTGCCATATGGTCCTGGTTATGATTTTTTTGATCTGACATAAATAATTCTCTTATGGAAAAGTGGTTTTATGGCCGAATTTTGGAATAAATCTCGGAGTCTGTTGAGCATAGCTGTCATAGACAGCGCCAAACTGTTTACTCATTTCAGCCTCTTCCTTAATTGCCAAGCGGCTGTACATTAAGAGTAGGATTGGAAACATAATCAGTGTCAGTAAAGTTGGCCATTGCAATAAAAAACCCAGCAAGATCATCACAAAAGCCACGTATTGTGGGTGACGTATACGTGCATAAGGGCCTGTGATCGCTAAAGAATGCTGACGTTGCGCGTTGTACAGCACGTGCCATGACGTTGATAACAGGTAAAATCCATAGCCCAAAAAAATATAACTCGCGATGTGCAGAATGCCAAAATGTGGATCACCCTTTTCACCCAGTAGCGTTGACCATAAGTGACCTGAGTTATGCGACAGCAAATCAAGTTCAGGAAAGCGAGTTTGTAGCCAGCCTGACAACAGGTAAATGGTTAAAGGGAAACCATACATCTCGACAAACAATGCAATGATAAAAGCCGAAAAGGCCCCAAATGTACGCCAATCGCGCGCAGTGGAAGGTCTAAAAAAACTGAAAGCGAACATGATAAAAACTGCTGAGTTAATGATAACCAGCGTCCATAAACCATAAGCCGATTCCGCATGATTCATGATGGATCTCCTGATAAGAGCTATTTTTTGTTATCAGATATATCGGATTTTTTTTGCTGCGAGTGGTTATGCCCATGACCACCATGCATAAAAATATGCATCAGTGGACACGCTAAAAGGAATAAATAAGGCAAAGCACCGATAACGTGGGCTAAATGTTCCGTTAATAGAAAATAAGCTGCGATACCACCCAGCACGATTAGACCAATGGCATAACGTGTAGACCAGAAGTTAGGTACTGAATTATTTTCTTGGTGTTGGTGATTCATGGTGCTTTCCCCTAATTCATGGGTAACTATTTAGTTGCTGACGGAGGCATACAGTCCATCATCATCTGCATCATGGATTGCATCATGTCCATACGTTTTTCCATCATCTGCTGACGGTCAGCCATATTTGCATTCATGCTTTGGCTGCCCATCTGTTTCATCATACTCATACCTCCTTGCATGAGTTTCATGTGCTCAGCCATAAGTTTCTGACGTTCTTGTGGGGTTTTTGCAGCCATCATCTTCTCATGCATGGCTTGCATCGCCTTCATGTGTTGATCCATTGCAGCCATTTTATCTGTAGCAGTGGTGCTGGTAACTGTTTGCTTAATTGTTACTGCAGATGGTGCTGTTTTTTCAGGGTGGTGATCTTTGTGTTCATCGGATTGCTGTGCAAATGTATTCAATGACGCGGCTGCGATACATAAGCCCAAAAAAATGTTTTTGAATTTCATCATAATTTTTTCCTTTAAATAATTTGGAAGTAAAAGCTATGTTTTAGTACTGAACAGAGACTAGGAATTTGACTACTAAACTGATGAAATTTTTGGTTATTCTCTGTCTCTCTTAAAAATTTTAGCACTATTAATTAATTATTTTTAAAAATGACAAAAATGTAATTTTGAGATCTTCTCGAAATATATAGTCTATGCTGAGATGACAAAAATTTTATTTAATATTAATCTTTTAAAACTATTAAAGTTGTTATGATTTTATGTGCTTAAAAAAATAAAAATGAAATGATTAGATGACTCCAAGGCTAGTTAGAGACACATTCTTAATGTAATTTACACTGTTATTCCTTTAAAGAAAAAATACAGTTGATCAAAATAGTTTTTTATAGAAAAAAGGGTGGATAATTTAATTATTAAACTTATTGGTATATTTATTAGATAGAAGGTAAAGAAGATTATTTTTAATATTAGGGTTTATAATCCAAATTTCAGAGTAAGGAATCTACTACTTATATAATAGAGATTCCATCTCCAAAACAGTACTACTGTATGAATGAGTTGTATTCAATGCAGGGAAGAATGTAGATCCTTAATACTAACGGAAAATTATTTTACTGAATTTTCATGTAAAGACTCATTTAATTGATCAATCACTGTCGTCCATTCACCATCAGAGTGTAGTTTTTCTTCTAAAAAATGACGTTGAGCATCAGTCCAAAAAATTGCTTGTGTTAAAAAAACATCTCCAGCTAGCTGATGGCTCTCTATGAATTTTGCAATTGCTTCTTCAGTAGAAGCTAAACCAAGCTGTTCAAATAATTTGGTCATTCTTGGACGTGTTTGAGTCATGTGCTTAGCCCATAAATTTATATTAGATCAAATTAAACATAACATGTTTATATTTAAACTAAAATATAAAAAATTAAATAGCTACTATTTTCTTAGACAAAATGATTACTACATTTCATAAATCAACCACCTACATAATTTGTTTGTTAAATGATCATTATTTTTCAATAAGATTATTTTAATAGTTAAAGATTTTAAATTTTAAAAATGACAAAAATGTAATTTTGAAGTCATCGCTCTGTTTGTGTCTCTCACTAATAATTGAAATATAAGAGGAGATGATGTGGTCTCATTAAATATAGATTTTATAAAGTCATCTCTAATGAACTAACGAATCAAGAGGAAACGTAAATGAAATTATTTCAAAATAAAATGACTGCTCTACGTCATGTTGTAGTAGCTGCAACGATGATTGTGGCTACTACAACTACGTTCGCTCATGTGAGTTTAGTGAGTGCGATTCCTGCGGAAAATGCATCTGTCCTTAGTCAACCAAAGAACTTGACCCTTAACTTTGGTGCAGAGGTTATGTTGATGAATATTAAGTTACTGGATGCTCAGCGAAGAGATGTTCCTTTAAAATATGAAGTTACTCATGACTTAAAGAAATCCTTTGATGTCGCTCTTCCGAAACTGAAAAAAGGTAAATATACCGTTGTCTGGACAACAATGGGGAAAGATGGCCACAACATGAATGGTGAATATAGTTTCACTATCAAATCAACTAAATAAGAATTGATTACCTTTCAACATGTCAGTGAGGTGCTGGCATGTTGTTCTAGAATGGACAAAAATAATGATTTCTGAATATTGGATGTGGGCCACTTGGTTAACTAAGGTTATTTTATATTTAAGTTTAGCTTTTGTCGTTGGTGGAGCCTTTTGCTATTTTTTACTTAGACAATATCTTGAACTAAAAGAATCGATTCTTAAATATATTACAATTGGCGCTGGATTAGGCCTAATTTCCAGTACCTTGGGATTTTTTATTCTGATTGGTAGTTTTGCCAATACTGGTATTACAGGGATGGTGGACCCCACGTATATTAATATATTGGTTAATACTCCGACGGGGTATATATACGTTCTTCGTTCTATTAGTTTTGCTCTTTTACTTCTTCTCATGGTGGTTAAAGTTAACAGGAACAAAGGTCAGTTTTCTATAATTGAAAGTTCAATATTTTGTATTTTACTTATCCCGATTATTTTTAGTTTTTCCCAGCTCGGACATGTCGCTAATTTAACCTTACTTGCTCAAATTTTATTATCAATCCATATTCTAGTTATGTCTTTATGGATGGGGTCTTTATATCCGTTATGGAAAACCAGCCGGGAAATAAGTGGTTTACCTTTAAAAGATCGCATGCATGTATTTGGACGTATTGCTGCTTTCATTGTTGGGATATTAATCGCCTGTGGCGCTAGTGTAGCTCTTCTTTTAATTAAAGATTTTAATACCTTACTCAATACTCCATATGGTCATGCTTTCATTATTAAAATATTGTTTGTTATAAGCATTTTGCTTTTAGCAGCCTTTAATAAATGGTATTTTACTCCGCGTCTGCAACATCCTCAATTTGCTAAACACCTTAGTCATGCCATTTTATTTGAGATGTTATTAGGCCTATCAATTCTATTAACAACCGGCTATATAACAACAGTAGTGGGTATTGAATAAGAGAATTTCAAAATAAGGTTATTGAGGAAATTTAACATTAGTACTTTTATCTTTTGTAGCTGAGCAATAAAGTTTCTACTAGACTGCCAGCTTACGACAATCAGAACAGTAAACTCGCATCATAAGGCATTTATACATTAAAGGTAGTCACCGGTTTTTAGCTTCAATCCATAAGAGTCTCATCTATTCAGTTCACTACTATTGATTGAAATAACTATCTTATAAATTTCAAAGTGATCGTAGATGACAAAAATGTCATTTTTAAGTCACGTTAATGTTGGTTAAGTACTTTTACTGTAGTCATTAGAACGCTATGCTTTAGAATACTCTGATGAAAACTATGGATGTAAACAGACCAAGTTACAGCAAGTAACTGATTCAGAGAAAGGCTGGTTGTATGGTGAAAGTTTAGAGTTACTGTTCTAATGGTTTAAACAAATATTTTGTTAAAAAGGAGCAACATATGAAATTTCACATCGCTAATATGACTTGTGGTGGTTGTGCACGAGGTATTACTACTGCAATTAAAGAGCTCGACTCGAATGCATCACTCGATATTGATTTACAAAACCGTATCGTTGAAATCAACACAACGGTTAGTCAGGATAAAGTCATTGCCACTCTCGGTGATCGTGGATTTACAGCTGAGCCTGCTTAATCTCTGTTAGAGTAAAGTGGTAATCCCTTATCACTTTACTTACTCTTGTTTTTCTCATCGTACAGATAAAATCTGTACTTGCTTGCAATAAAAGTGCTGCCTGAATTCCCAATTATCTTGGTTCGAGCTGATCTTCGCATATAGAACTCAGCATATCTAAATGATAGAGATCGTATATGAGTACCGAAATGACTGATACGCCACACTACAGTGAAACATTAGAGATTGAGGGGATGACATGTGCTTCTTGTGTAGGCCGTGTGGAAAAAGCTTTAAAATCTGTTGAGGGTGTTGAATCGGCTCATGTAAATCTGGCTACCGAAAAAGCAGTCATTTATGCGCATCAACCACTTGATCGCGCTACTTTAATTAAAGCCGTAGAAAAAGCAGGCTACGAAGTGGAAGTATTGCAACCGATAGAGCTTACGATAGAGGGTATGTCATGTGCTTCTTGTGTAGGTCGAGTAGAAAAGGCTTTAAAATCTGTTGAAGGAGTTGAGTCGGCTCATGTAAATCTGGCTACTGAAAAAGCGACTATTCAGGCAAGCTCATCTGTCACTCGTGACTCGTTAATTCAGGCTGTCACCAAAGCAGGGTTTGAAGCAAAGTCAGTTCATCAAACTACGGAAAGCTTTCAAGATAAAAAGAATATTGAATTAGAAAAACTTAAAAAAGATTTAATTTTGTCAGTCTTATTGACTCTACCCGTTTTTATTTTAGAAATGGGATCACACCTGATTCCCGCCTTTCATACGTTTATGATGGATAACATTGGCCAACAAAATAGCTGGTTAATGCAATTTTTCTTGACCACAGTAGCATTAATTTTTCCAGGCCGACGCTTCTTCAAAAAGGGCATCCCAAGTTTATTCCGCTTAGCACCAGACATGAATTCCTTGGTGGCTGTAGGAACATTGGCTGCTTATCTTTATTCAGTGGTTGCTACTTTCTTTCCAAGTGTCCTGCCACAAGGCACGGTCAATGTTTATTATGAAGCTGCAGCGGTTATTATCACTTTAATTCTATTAGGTAGATTTTTTGAAGCCAAGGCAAAAGGCCGAACGTCTTTAGCAATTCAACATCTAGTTGGAATGCAGCCTAAAGTTGCCAGAATACAGCTCAATAATCAGGTGATAGAAGTTCCGATTGCCGAAGTTCAAACAGGAACGATTGTAGAGATTAGACCAGGCGAGCGTATCCCTGTCGATGGTGAAGTTATTCACGGCCAAAGTTTTATTGATGAATCCATGATTACTGGCGAGCCTATGCCCGTTGAAAAAACGATAGGCTCTACTGTGGTAGGAGGAACAATTAACCAAAGTGGCAGCTTAAATATCAAAGCCACCTCTGTTGGTAGTTCATCAGTGCTTTCTCAAATCATCCGAATGGTTGAACAGGCACAGGGTTCCAAGCTGCCTATTCAGGCATTGGTTGATAAAATTACCATGTGGTTTGTACCTGTAGTAATGGGTCTCTCTCTTTTAACTTTTATTACTTGGTTTATCTTCGGCCCTGAGCCAGCCCTAACGTTTAGCTTAGTTAATGCAGTTGCGGTACTCATTATTGCATGTCCTTGTGCAATGGGACTTGCAACGCCTACATCAATCATGGTGGGAACTGGGCGTGGTGCTGAAATGGGTGTTTTATTCCGTAAAGGGGAAGCTTTGCAGCTGCTCAAAGAAACTAAAGTGGTTGCTGTTGATAAAACAGGGACCCTGACTGAAGGGAAACCAATTTTAACCGATCTGCATGTCTTAGAAGGGTTTGAATACAATGCCGTACTTTCACTTATGGCAGCCGTTGAATCAAAGTCTGAGCATCCTATTGCTCGAGCAATTGTACAAGCCGCTATAGATAAGGAATTAATTCTGTCTCCTGTTGCTGATTTCAAGTCAGTCACGGGCTATGGAATAGAAGCAACGGTGTCTGAACATTTGGTTCATATTGGTGCAGATCGATATATGGAAAAACTAGGTTTGAATCCTAATGTTTTTTCTCAATTTTCGGATCGTTTGGGAGAAGAAGGAAAAACCCCTCTCTATGTTGCGATTGACCAGAAACTTGCTGCCATTATTGCTGTAGCAGATCCAATTAAAGAATCAACATTTGCTGCAATTGAAGCGTTACATCAGTTAGGTTTAAAGGTTGCCATGATTACAGGTGATAACCGTCATACAGCTCAAGCGATTGCAAAAAAACTAGGTATTGATGAGGTTATTGCAGAAGTCTTACCAGAAGGTAAAATAGAGGCCGTTAAAAAATTAAAAAATCAATATGGTAAACTCGCATATGTTGGAGATGGCATTAATGATGCCCCTGCACTTGCAGAAGCAGATATTGGTTTAGCAATAGGTACAGGTACAGACGTAGCTATTGAAGCTGCTGATGTGGTTTTGATGTCTGGCAACCTGAAAGGAGTGCCAAATGCTATCGCTTTAAGCAAAGCGACTATAACCAATATTCGTGAAAATTTATTTTGGGCATTTGTTTACAATGCAGCTCTGATTCCTATTGCAGCAGGTGTACTTTATCCGCAATTTGGACTGCTACTTTCTCCTGTATTTGCTGCTGGTGCAATGGCTCTCTCGTCAATATTTGTACTAGGAAATGCTTTACGATTAAAACGTTTTAAAGCCCCCCTTGCAATTATTTAACCATTTTTTATATACATTGGCTTTGTTGCACAAAGATTTGAAATGCAAAGCGCCCCTAATTGAGGTAAGCGTCCGCTGAACCCCATGCCTATTTTTTAATTTGAGTTGGATTTCCAGCGATGTGGTAGTAATTCTTCTATTTGGGTCGCTTTATGCGTCGGCAGCCTTTTCAGCACATCACTGAGATAGGC
>NZ_VPEB01000026.1:0-14951 GCF_013417415.1 Acinetobacter sp. YH12254
GCAGGGTCGTGCGGTGGTGCGCCCTTAGATATTATTAAGAAATACATTCAAAACCAACAAGGTTAAAATCTGTGAAATTCACCTCCACCCTGACTGTCGGGTGGAGTCCTCTTTCACTTACAGATAGTAAATTGCATATTCCTATGTAAATCTACCCCCTATTCCTATTTGCACCCTACCATTCATTTCTGTTCGTATAAGCCACTAGGCATGCCAAACTCTTGATTAATAGTATCAATATTGATACTATTAATCATTGGCACTATTGAGCATTTAAATGGCAAATCTTGATCAACTTATAGAACAAATGCGGAATAATCCAAAAAATATCCGCTATGTCGATTTACTCAAGGTTTGTAAGCAATATTTTGGTGAACCAAGACAAACAAGTGGTAGTCACACGGTATTTAAAACACCGTGGCAAGGCGATCCTCGTATTAATCTTCAAGATGATAGCGGAAAGGCTAAACCTTATCAGGTTAGGCAAGTATTAGCTGCACTTGATAAACTTAAAACATTGTGAGGTGTCAAATGGATAGCAAACAATTTACTTATCGTGTTACATGGTCAGCAGAAGATAATGAGTATGTTGGTCTATGTGCCGAATTTCCGTCACTGTCTTGGCTCGATGCAGAACAATCTAAAGCATTTTCAGGGATTGTTGATCTTGTTGCTGAAGTTGTAGCAGATATGATCAGCAATAATGAGAAATTACCTGTACCGCTTTCAGAAAAAAAGTATAGCGGACGGTTTGCTGTTCGTGTTCCATCAATGGTTCATCAAAAACTAGCACTTGAAGCTGCGGAGCGTGGTGTGAGTATGAATCGTTTGGTATCGGCAAAATTGGCTATGTAGTTTTATATCTTGATGGTCTACTTGGAATGAGAATGACTGGTAGACCATAAACAAGAATAGCTGGTTGGTTTATCCAATAATTTGCAGAAAATGGAATAAAAATTTATCTAGACCTATCTACACATAATTTTCGTTAAAAATTAATATTCAATTTTTAGCAAGAATAGCGTTATATTTTGATCAAAAAAAATGCCCAGAGAAGGATCAATGGGCAAAACTAAGGACCTTGACGGTCATTCAGAAACTACAGCTAGCTTCTAGCTATGATTCTGCACTTAATTAAAAAAAGCTACACTGGCTGAATATATCAAAAGTTAAATCATGTGATTTATCATTAATTAACACACTTGAGAAAATGAGTTCATCACTCTGCTGATTAATACAGTAATTCACCAAACAAATCCGCTCTAATCTCTTCCAGGCTCAGATCTGATTTCATTCTATTACAGAGTGGATGAACCAGCAGACCATTCTCTAGCACCCCTTGGCCACCTGCGGCTTTGGCAATCCGATGATCCGATTCAGTAGAATCGAGATAGATTAATCCATCACAAATGGGGCAAAAGTTATGATTACCCACCAGAAAATTGTGCTTAAGCAAATTTTTGGTTAATGCTGAAAAGGCCTTGGGCTTTGATCGAGAGATCGGGCTAATCGATTCAACATATCCGACTACATGCTCTACAACCCCATCATCATAATTACCCAAAAATCTTTCAGAATAAAACTCATTAAAGTTGATGTACTTGAAAGCCTTTGACATCGACAAAATAAAGGTGTTCAGGCATTCTTCATCTTCAAAATCGACATCCATTTCCAGGCTTAAACAGATAAAGGCTTTATAAACGATTTGTAGCCGATCATAGCCTTTAATCCCACTGCCGAACTTACCGACCGTTTCAGTGGTCGCCACTGGAAAATTGGCAATCAAGAACTCAATACTACGGCGGACACGTGTAAACTCTTTAAAGCTAATGGTTCGATGGTGAGTCTGCATCAGGCTTTCATGAATTTCAAACACAATAGCAAACCATGCCAGAAAGGAAGTAATCTGAAAACGCTGGTCCTTATAAAAATATAAGAACGGATGTAAGCCCAAACTCGGAACCCCAGTATTTTTTACAGGAGTGGCCATTCTGCAAAGGACCGTAAACAGATGTGACATGATCTTTTCAACGCGTTCACCCTGATTCAGGCTCATGATATTATGAATCTGATCACCCGCGATGATATTCATGAGCTCATTGACCAAGCCAATTTTTTTGCCATGACTCATTTCAGTATCTAATAATATGGTAGAGAAAAGCAGCTGATGGATCTTCTCCCCCAACTCGATCAGCGAATTTAAACGTGTATATTGAAGCTCTTCTAAATTGGATTTATTGTCATTGATATAACAACAGGCATAGATCGCATAATATGCATCACTTCCCCGACTTCTTAGATGATATTCCTCATATTTATCTAGGCGTTTAGTATCTGAATTAATCGATTGGAATACGCGTCTTGCGTCTTCTGGAGTACCAAGCACTTGCCGGAAACTGATTTTAATATCGTCTAATTTAGATTTTTGTTCTGCAAATTTAGGATCAATACAAATTTTTTGGAAGTCAGCTAGATCTCCTAAATGATTTCGCAGGTCACGAATATCTTCTTTTTGTTGATCGCTAAAATTAGGCGCTTGAGTGGCTTGTTCATCTGCAAAATATCTCTTGACCCAAGCATAAATACTCGAAAGACGATGCGCCCCATCGATAATATAGATGTTGCCGTGTATATCTTTCCAATACAAGATACACAAATTGATATTTTGATCTTCTGTACAATTCTCAATAAAGTTTGCAATTTCCTGCACACTCCAACATTCAGTAGAACGCTGGTTATCCGCTTTAAATAAACATTTGATGATGGCATGCTTTTCAAAATCAGTCAGTGCCACTTCAAAATTATCACGCTGCATTGAAGGCGACATTTCTTCTGGCAACATGACTTTACGCTGAATGATATTCGTCAGTAATCGAGTTTGGCCCATTTTTTGTTTTCTCCAGGCAGCACTTTCCTATATTCGCTAAAGCACGAAATTTGAAAGTGCATATAGTTCAATTTAGTTAAAGCGATGAATTAAATGACCGTCAATATCCGGTCAGCGCTAACAAAAGAGACCTAAGAGAAATGGGGGGATTAGATAATAAAATCTTCATGTTTAGTACCTGTAGTTTAGAGTTGACTATCTACAACCATCTTTTCCACGAGATGGAGGTAGACCAAACAGGGGTGGAAATACCGCACTACAGAAGACGGCCAGTCATAGACTGCCCTGCCTGGCCTACCATAATGGCAAACTAAGCATAATAAGCACAAAAAACCGCTAAAGCGGTTTTAATGCTTCTGTAGTAATTTTCAGGTTTCCACGCCCGATTACAGATTTTGCTGTAACGTAATTATCATATGGGTATCTTTTTCTTTGGTCAAACCGAATTGGATTTTTTTATAAATTTTTGAATAAAAATATTAATCCATAACATATTGATCAAATGGAAAGCGAAGAAAAAATCAAATTCGCGGATTCCCAGGCCTTTGCTTGGCAAAGTAGATATTTGACAAAGCAAAGGCCTGGGCCCCTTTTTTAACCACTTATTAAGCTTAGGCTATTTTTAGAATATTTATGATTAGCAGTTTTAACTACAGGCTAGAATAAGGAATTTTCATTTATGAGCATTAACTCATCAAAACAGATTAATTCAACTTAAATACAGTTTCTATCTTCAGCAATGTATAAAATTGATTAAAAATTATCAACATAATATGAAAAAACGTACTTTTTATTTGGTTAAAAAACCAAAAAATCAACCAAAAATAGAGGGTTACATTATTTAAAACTGATTCTCCAATTAATTTAAAACAACACTCAATTTCATATTAAATCGCTTTTAATTTATTATTTTATTAACAATAAAAGGTATTATTTATATCAATAATATTTCAATTAATTTTAACGTAGCGTGATTATTGTCTTGCGTCTCAACAATGCTGTTTTTTAGGCTAAAAAACACTCAAAAAACCTAAAACCCGGGGTTGGATTTTCACCCTTAATTACCCCATTTTTGAGCGCTAAAAAACTGATTATCTGCAAACCAATACTCAGAAAAATCAAGCTGTAAAATTAAAAACAATATCCATATGTTTTCAATGTATTTTTTTTGATAAATTTCCGTTCATATGCTAAACCTCTGATAGAACCTCTCAGCACTCTTTTTTGATACTCTCAGCACTCTTTCATCTTGTAAAAGACGCTTTGCAACAGCATCTTTTGAACAAAATTATTATCTTTTTTATTCCATATTTTATATTTTTTTATTTTCACCTCGCCCTTTTTTACATTATTAAATTCACGCGGATTATATTCATCCCATTCAAAATTATCTGAATATTTTGAAAAATTATCTGAATCTTTTGAATAAAGTTTATTGATAAAATCTAAGAATCTTTGATAGTCAATCAAGTCATTTTCAGATGATGCCTTAAAATTCAAAATAGGACGATCTTTTTCAAGTGAAATTTTATTTTCTAAACAATAAAAAAAATGTTTAAGATCTTTCTGGGTTACATTTTTATTTAAGTTAAAAGGTTGCTCAATCTCATAGTGATTAGACCATGTCACCATTTTCTTCCAAGTAAAACCGATAAGATCCTCATGATTAGCATCATTTTTGACGTGACTTGTATAGAGAGAAAACGGCTGGCTGATCGATTGAATGAATTTCAATACTTCAGGATCGATCGTTGCTTTTTCTTTTTTTTCCCGCCACTTCCGGTATTCGTCTAGAAACGTTTCACGGTATAAAAATACGTCCTGTTGTTGAGGCTGCTTCTGCTTTTTCTTGCTCTTTAATGCAGCAGTTTGAGAATTATTTTCTGTGTGTGAATGAATCTTCTTCATCAATTTTAAAATATCTCTTTCATTCGACTGAAATTTAACCTTGAAATCGCGATGCATCAACTGACTATCGCCTAATAATGCCTTGATCAATTGAGGTGAATATTCACGGTTTGCTTGATAAAACATGTCAGCAATCAGGATATTCAGATGATGCAGATAATGTCTTGCAGTGATCCGAATGTCTTCATGCCCCATCAGATGCGCAAGTCGAGACCAGGCTTGGGCACTACGCGATGAAGCATCCTTCATATTGGGTAAAATGTGCTTTTTAAGCTTACGCCCAAACTCGGAATCATAGTCAGTAAAACAACGTACCAGTGCTATGCTGCCTTTTAAAAGGATAGCCAAATGTGAAGCGGTACTATGCCTGAAAGCGTGAAAGGTATATTGATGATCGTTTGTCCCTAATACAGTATTAAACAGTAACTGGGTAATTTTTGATAAATTTGTACTGGATAAAGGTTGTTCACCCAGCATAAAGAGCTGTTTGATTTTTCTATTGCAGACTGCTGCAGTCGCTTTAGAGCCAGGTAACTGGTTTTGATAAAAGCGACAAAATCCTGTGAACTCGTCCGGTGCTAAAAAATAAGCTAAATCAAACTGACGCGTGGCATTATCACTTTTCAGATCACGCTCAGAATTTAGACGAATCCTAAGGGTGAGATCATCAATATCACCCATTGTTTTTCTCATTTTATGGTGAGATCGATCGTCTTTCTGCTGATCTAAAGCGGATTCAAACACATAATAGAGCTGTCGATTGTCAGGATGTTTTCGTAACTGCGGAGATACAAAATCATCGATACAGATCCCGGCAGCTTCATCAATACGCAAGCCCAGTCTAAATGCCAATGTATAGACCCATTCTAGACAGGTTGCATCCTGCTCAGTCAGACCCAAAGCTTCTGGGTATTCTCTAAGAATCCGTATCATCAATTGAAACATCTGCGGACTAATGAGTCTGGTTTTTAAAAATAAACCGTCACTTTGACGTTCATATAAATATTGCACAATCGGTGCACGATGATTCTTGACTAAGTATTGGTGAAAGGCTTTCAGCCGATCAAAGGCATAACCCGAGGTATTGTATTTTTTATTGTTGTTGGTTTGTGCGGTCGTTTTATGATTTTTCTGATCATTCAGCAGTTTTTCTTCAACAATCGTGCGATACATTTCCTCAAACTGCTCTTCAGTGGCTGTATCTAGATTGATCTGCTGTTCTAGAACATAACAAAGTACGTCAAGCACAAAACTACTATAGTAACGCTTGATTGTTGAGACTTTAATCGCTGCTTTCCCATGATAAGCAAATTCGTTTTCTAACCACTGACACACGCGTAAATGTGCAATAGCCACTACATAATCTAGGTACTCGCCATTTCCAGCCTCATACGCAGATTTATAGTCCTCAGATTTTTGGATGCTTTCTTGGAGTTGATCCGCAAGCTGTTTGGGTTTGATATCCTGATGAAAAGATAAAAGCCAGGATTTCAGCTCATGACGTTGACCGGTTCGTCGATCATGAAATGTTTTGACTGTAACTGTAGGCATCTCCAAGTCTAAGACTTGAGGCTTTTTTTCAAGATTTTTGATTCTAGCTTGAATAGTTTTCCAGCAATCGGGTTGATCATAGAGCTGTGTATACTGCTCATAGATTAAAGGCGAAGTGATGATCTGATTGTTCAGTACACTGGTACTTAACACATCCAGATTAGGAATCTCTTGCCACAAGACATAATCCATATGCTTAAAAATGGCAAAACCGGTCTTTTCCAAGCCTTTTAAAAATAGCTTCACGTGATTAAGCTGTGCAAATGGCTGATCCTGACGTGCTTTTCTAGAGTCCCCCTCCTCCGCCATATTCAGTACAATGTTTAAATGGATTTTAAGTTTTTCTAGCAGTAAGGCTTCAGGCTGATTCCCCGTTTCAATTTCACTCTGTTCTTTTTCCCAGTACAGCAATGGCGAAGTGCTTTGTAATACATACCCTTGCGGTCCATTGAGTAGTTGCTGAATCCGTCGATAACATAGCATCGCAAAGGCATTGAAATAAATGTTTTGGGTTTGCCATAACTCCGCCTCTTCTTCCCCATCCTGACGATAGATGTTGCCATACTTTGTCGAGGGCAATGTGTATGAAAAGACATAAGCCTTTTGAACCTTTTCGGCATCTGAATAGATCGGAAGCAAGCCACTATCCAGGTTCATATGAAAAATCGCATCATGAATGGCTATCAGTCGTTCAGGTTGCATGCATCCCTGATCAAAAATTAATGAAATACACAGACATTCAAACAAGGTATTCACTAATTTTTGTTGCTCTTTAGCCGTAGAGTCTAAGAGGATACCTTGAGTTTGTTGTTTGAGATAATCCGCCCAATTCACATACAGTTTTTCTTTTACCTCGACGAGCATAGTACCCTGCTGTAACTTTCGTCCTGAAAAAACGTTGTCTAGACGTTTAGGTGTGTAGACGATCCAATCGGGCAACTTAATCTCATAGCTCTCGGCATAGAAAGGGTAATCCTTTTGCCACTGCTGGTTTTTCTCCTTACAAATCTGTTTCACTTGTTTAAAACAGAATTGAAGGTAATCTGCAGCATTGTCCTTAAATTTGGATATTTGGCAGAGCTGCTCTAAAACTGCTCTATAGAGAGTAAACTTGTCCAGAATTTGCTGATCAAGCCACTTAAAATCAATTTGAGCAAGGTCAGAATTTACATCTGTGTATGTAGCAGTGATCAGCTGAGAAATTTCCTTAAAAATGTCGGCGATTTCTCTTTTAATGGCATTTTCTAATTGCGTAACGAGTGATGTATCAAGCACAAGATGGTCCTTTAAAGCACTTCAAGCTTTGCGATTTCTAGTTTGTTGAGCAAGCTTTTAACTTGTTGCTGAATGTCGTGTTTGTAGAGATAAGGACTTAATCCAGAAATGTGACTGAATCCCATGCTCTGCTTATCATGGGTATATAGCGTATTGTGAATGTCACCACTCAGGGCGAGATGATTTTTAGTGAAATGCCTTGGCCAGTTTTTATAAATCTGCACGGTCTCTTTAAGGTAATTCGTGACAAAATCAGCAGACATGGGCTGTAACTCCAAATGCTCCACGACTTCCGCAAGATTCACCTGACCTTTTTGGGACTTGATCCGAGGATGTGAGATGACATAGAGCATAAAACCATCGTTTTCCAATTTCACTTTAAAACTAGTTATCCCGAGTGTCTCGATGGTTTGCGTCAGATATTTTCGATATGCATTGAAATGATCCTGCCAGTAGCCTGTAACAGGAACAGGACGTCCTACTTTTCGTGAATCAGTTTTTTTATCATGCACATAAAGCAGTTGTGCCTTAGGATCGTAATGTTTGAGTAACCCCGGCATGCCGACTATTGGACGTACCGTCAGGCAGATTAAGGAAAGATGCCACATCCAAATGCTGTAAGCATTCAGCTTCTCGATCAGATTCGCTTGAGTATTGGCTAATGTGTTTTTGACAAAATGATAAAGCTGATTAAAAAATTCACTCGCGGCCTCTACAGTCCAGCATCGCTGACTACCAATACGTTCCTCACGATGAAAAATATGGCCAGGGTGTTCATTCTCAATCCATGGATCACCTTTTCTACGGTCTAATAGAACATTAATATAGCCTTGAAAATGCTGGTCGATTTGATCGATCTGACGCCCTTCATAGTTCCATTGCACGATATGATGAGTATCTCGATTAGCCAACAAGTGTGCGACTAGGTTATCACCAGTCTCCATATCCAAATGGAAATAGATTTGTCGCTCTAACATCCCGCAGGTGATTTCACCAATCTGATGCTCTTTAAAGACTTCCCGCAAAAAATTATTGTACTCAATCACACAAAATTCAGGTTCCTCTAAAGCCTCTAAACTGGTGATCCAGGGTGCTGGTATGCGCCATTCCAGGGTTAAGGCCCGATTATAACGCTGTGCTTTATCTTGCATGGCACCGGAATGATTGGCATTCAGCTTGGGATCGATCACCCAATAATAACGGATGGCTTTTTTGACTGATTTTTTTTTAATTCTACCAATACCAATCAAATACTTGATCTTTTGAAAGACCGTTGGACTCAGACCGGTCAAGAGACACATCAGACCACACACAGCTAAAGCCGATTGATATGCATCATTTCTCGTATTTTCTTGATAACAGTCGTGCAATCGCTGATATACCTCAGTTAATAAACTGGGTTTCAGATAAAGCGGATTAGTTTTACAGGCTAAGTCACGTCGCTGAATTCGCTTAGCTTGCTTTTCAAGCTGTTTCTGTTTGTCATCAGCGAAACTCCCCTTCACCCGCTTGGCGATCTCATCCTGTTCAGGATCGACAAGATTGGCCTCTGTATCCTGTTCCTTATCATCATTCTCCACATCAAACGAAGATATGCCAGAATGAGGTGTGCGGGTCATGCGCTTTTGAATGTTGTCGATTAAAGTCTGAACATTGATTGACGATGAATTTAACCTACTATTGATGAGTTCATTACAAACAATAATGAATTGTTGAATATGGCGGCCGAGATTAAGCTGTTCAAAATCGTTTTTTATTGTTTTGCTCTCTAAAAAAGTTTTTAACTCATTGGCATTAAATTCATCCATCCCCTGGAGTTTTTGCGTGATGTCTGCATACAGCTGTTTATTTTCCTCAGCGTGAGAAAACTGCTTTTGCAACAACAGTTTTAAATCATAAGATACTGTATTAATTTTATTATTCTTTTCACACTTATGTAAAATAACTCGTCTTTCTGTCTCTTCAGCCTGAGGCTCTAACAAGATGATTCCCTTCAGCATTTCGCATAAGACTGCAGTCAAAAGATAGGAATAGATGAATGCTGATTTTTGTTGATCTGTTGGTTTTCCTATAGATGCACTTTTAGCCCATTGAGTTAAGCCTGCCAATAATTTCTTTTGTGTCACCATCCGATTGTCTTTAATCACCACATGGATATCGTGAGCAGCAACATACAATTCCAGTGCCTGCTGATCTTGCGCCAAGAGCTGATTCAAAATTTGTTTTTTTACACTCAGGGGTTGATTGACCCATTCTTCCAATAGTTTAATTTGCTTGTCAGCTGACAATTCATCAGTTTGGCTCATAAAGCTACCATAATTTTTCAGGGTAAAAATTGATATTCAGGTTTCGTTCGAACTTGAGCTTCAAGTCTTTATTCAGGCCAAAGTATTTTTTATAAGTGCTTGCACTCAATTGAACACAACGCTGCGGATTTTTACCCACCTTCATATACCGTGATAATGGCAAACCTAAGGTATCGGACAATTGAGTAAAAAAACATGTAAATAGAACAGCATGTACCTCTTTATGTTTGTGCTTTGGAACCTGTTCCAAATCTAAAGAAATTTTATGGATTAACCATTTTAGAATTTCAAATTCATCAACACCTTTATGGGATTTTTCACCCTTGTTAAGAATTCTTTTGATATAAGCATCCAGCTTGTTTTTAAGATTCAAGATAAAATGTCGAATAAAATCTGGTAAATCTAATATCAAAACTGCACTTAACTTGGTCAGGACTTCAAGTGATTTTTTTTGCATTTCCAATTTTTTTCTATCGTAACCATCTCAGCTGATACTGGCTGTATAAACTCAATACTGTTGAAATGGCTAATTTTTAAATTTACAACTTAGGCTCAACAGAATCTGTTAAGCCTAAAAACACCGACTATGATGTTATATGTTTATAACTAGTCAGAACAGAGCAATTCAATGAGTTAATGCGACATTTCAAGTAATAATTTTACTGTGGTGTTTCAAAAAGTATGCTTACCCAAGTTGTCACTTAAATTTGAGTGAATTACGGTAACTCTGTTTTTCAGATATTTACTTAATAAAGTTATTTGAAATTAGTTATGGCTGTAAATCTTACGTATTTCATTATTTAAAAATATTAATTATAGGTTTATAAAAGTTTATATAGGTTTATAAAAGTTTATATAAGTTTAAAGGGCTATTTTTTATATTTAAATTCATATACTTACATGCCAATAACCATACGTTTTGTCCGTTCAACCATACGTTTTGTCCGTTCAACCATACGTTTTGTCCGTTCAACCATACGTTTTGTCCGTTCAACCATACGTTTTGTCCAATAACCATACGTTTTGTCTCAATTTATCAACAAAATTATCAACAGGTAAAACAATTTTGCATCTAATTTGAGAAGTTTGTTTAAGGTGAAATTTAAAAATTTATAGTCTTAATTTTTTCTATTTTCAATTTTTTCAATTAATGATTATGTTTTAAACATTATCATTACATTTTGTCCAATTTAGATGCTTTCTCCATAAATTTATTACTTTTCTTTCGATTATTTAATTTTCTATTTCCTTTATTACATTATTTTAATGCTGTTAAAAGTATTGAGTAACAATGCTTTTGGTTTGTTTTAGCTTTATTTTTAATATAACCATACGTTTTGTCCGTTAGTAATGTTTTACCAGAAATATTAAATAACCATACGTTTTGTCCGTAACCTAATGGATAGATTTTTATTGATTTCTTTTCTTCCATTCTTGATTTCAATACAAGATATCATTAATGTATGGTTATAAAATTGTAACCATGGAGCTTGGTTTGAAAAGTACAGAATTAATAAAACCTTCTTCTCGTCGTGTTCAATACACTGATTTAGTGGCTACACGTAATGATATGACAACGGCAAATTACAGTTATGAAGCCAATGAAGAAAAGCTAGTTTACTGTGCTATGGTTGCTGTGCGCAAAAATGAATTAAATAAAAATATGCGCTTTGATCCGGATGAACTTATTACAATTAGTGCAGCTAATTTTGGAGAATTGATTTCGGAAAAACATTTAGATAAAGATGTTGTCACAGCCAGTGAGTTATATGAAATTCATCGCTATGGTGAAAAGGCCTTACAGCGTGTTTACGATAGTTATAAGCCTAAGGTGATGTTGATCAAGAAAAAAGATGATCCTACACCAATTAAAGTACCGATGATTATCTATTGTCATTATAGTAAAGAAACTAAATGCATGCAGATTCGTTTTGCTAGAGAATTTTATAATTATTTTTATAATTTAATTAATCCAACAGGGATGACACATTCATTTAGTACACACCAAATTCGCTATGTTATGCGGATGCGTTCTAATTATGCTATGCGGATTTATCGAATTCTTAATTCTGAACTATGGAAGGCTGAGTCATTAGGTGTTCAGCAAATTCATGATATAAGTTTGGAACGATTACGTTTTGCTCTAGATATTGAAGATAAATATAAACTGATCGATAACTTAAAAAGTCGTGTTTTGAATGTTGCAAAAACACAAATCAATAAGTTAAGTAATCTAGAAGTTGATTATGAAACGATTAAAAATGGAAAATTTGTTGTGGGTATACGTTTTACTTACAAAATGAAAGATGAGCATCGTAATCTAATTTTTCAACGTATCATTGATCGTTTAAAAGAAAAACATCTTAAAAATGCAATTCCATATCGTGATGATGGATCGCACTTTAAAGATAAAGAACGTATTAAATATATTAAACCAGTCACTCGGTTGAGTTCGAAGCAAATCACAGTTTTAGTGAATTGTGATGTGTTTTTAAATGATTATGGTTATTTTTTAGGTAGTTTGGATACGATTACAGCTAAAAAAATGATGCGCAGTTTATTAATAAATAAATTAGAGATATTGAATGATCATAAACCTATTGATTTAGACTACTATTTTTGGATACAAGCAAAACGTAATATGAATATTTTTAAAAAAGATGCATCTGAAGATAATATGGCAGATCATGAAGATAAAAATATTGTTGATTCTGATATGGATGAAATTTTAGATCCATCAGAAGATCAGTTACCGTTCTGGTAAGCATTTTTCCCTTTAACACTTTTTAATTCAATATGTATGATAAATAGCAGTACCCAATATTTAAAAAAACATTGGATACTCAATTATAAATTTCCACAGTGGAAATTTATAATTTTTATGGGTGGTCATCTAAACCGGCAAGAAATTCTTCTAACTTTTCAATCTTTTCTTGATTAAATTCAGCATTTAAACTGGTGCGAATATTTAGGACTGTTTTCCCATTGAGACTTTTCTCGATCTTAATCGAACCAAATTTAAGACCATTTTTATTTTTTAAGATCATTTTGTTTACTAGAGAGGCATTTTCGATGCTTTGATCTTGTTTTTTAGCTGTCTCTTGTACCGTTAATGCTTTTTCTATTTGATAAATGAATTTTTTTGATGGACGATTTGTTTCTGTAAATTCATTTAGGTACTTTTTCCATATGGTTAACGTGGTATCTTCAACTAGTTGATGGTTAAACTTTAAAACCAGTTTATTTAATTCAGTTAACAATTGTTGTGCGGTTGCACCTGAAATCGCTTTGGGGTGGATTTTTAGATCTTCTTTTATATAGTTTGGCAGTTTATAAAAGCTCATTAATCTAAAGTATTTAGATTGATCTAATTGATATTTTTGAGTAATAAATTCTATATTTTGTATAGTATAACCAAACTCATCGCAGTGTTTTTGTATAGCATTGACTAATTCAAAATCACTAAGATTTGACCGATGTAAATTGTCAATCAATGAAATTAAAGCTGTCTTTTCTGTAGATTTATCATCTCGAATAATTGCACGAATAGTCTTATGTTTTAATACATCACGAACAGCTCGAAACCTTTTTTCTCCACCAACAAGCTCATATGTTTCTTCTTTTTTGATCACAACAATCGGATAAATTTGCCCATTCGTTTCAATACTTTTGGCAAGCTTTTCAACATCTTGTAAAACTTTGTCTGTAATAATGCGAGGTTGATGCTCTGAGAAGTCAATAAGCTCTATAGGTAGATCAACAATATTATTTTCAGTCGATGATACCAATGCAACTTTGCCTGTTCCTGCTGCATTAATAAATGCTTGTTCCATTTCAAAGGCATCATCAAAATCGACAATGAGTGGTTTTTTCGCCATTACAGGATCTCCACCAAAAATTCATTTAATTCATCTTTTGCTTTACTACTACCCATTTCTAATACTGATTTTCCTTCGATCATTGCATCGCGAAATTGTTTGCGATCACGCACAATGGTATTTAGTGTTTTCACAGACTTGACTTGTTGTAGCAACTCTAAAGCAGCATCAATTTCTGTAGATTTGGTATTGGTTGGTGCTTTATTTAAGACTACAAAAGTTTCTAATTTCTTATTTACTTGCTTAGCAGCATTTACCAATCTAAGCACAAATGGCAGCACTTCGATATCTGTTTGACTAGGTTGCGTTGGAATAATAAGAACATCTGCTATTAATAATGCTGAACGAAACTCAGCTGAATCACGTCCTGCAACATCCAATACAATATATTTATTATTATTTTTTAACTGTTGTAGTTCTTCTTTTAAATTATCTTTGAGCGAAATGGTTGTAATCGAGTCTTGTGTTCTACGTTTACTCCATTTTATAGAGGATTGTTGATCATCTCCATCTACAAGAATAGTCTGACCTTTTTTGCTCAGAGCAACAGCTAAATTGGTTGAGAGTGTGGTCTTTCCAACGCCACCTTTCTGATTGGCAATTACGTATATTGTCATGGATTAAATATATAAAAATTAAATTTATATTAGCATAATTTTAAAAATTAAAAAAATATTTTTAAATTTCCACAGTGGAAATTTAAAAAACTAAAAGCCTTTTTTTTCTTTTGTTTAGTCCCGGCATTTGATGGATCGGATCAATCTTAAAAAGTTCAGGTTCATCTGTCCACTGTTTGCAGATGAATTCGTAGGGAGTCAGGCCCCTGAGTGTTTTGAGTCTGCGGTCGAAGTTGTATGTAGCAATAAAATCAGCAAGGTAAATGCATAGCTGAGTGTGATCGTCGTAAGGCTTTGTTGCACAAACCTATCTGTAACGGCTTTTTCAGCGATATAATTTTCAAATGAAGAAGCCTACACACAAAATCTACCGCACAACCAATTGGCCCGCATATAACCGAACACTCATGAGTCGCGGAAATATTGCCATTTGGTTTGATCCTGCTACGCAATGGTATGCGCCATCAAAAGGCAAACAAGGGCGAAATCAAACCTACTCCGACGCAGCCATCCAATGCTGCTTAATGAT
>NZ_VPEB01000027.1:0-14632 GCF_013417415.1 Acinetobacter sp. YH12254
TTGTGCTGGCGACAATAGCAAGAGTGAACCACCTGATCCCTTCCCGAACTCAGAAGTGAAACCTCTTTGCGCTGATGGTAGTGTGGGGTTACCCATGTGAGAGTAAGTCATCGCCAGCTCATTATTCCAAACACCCCCAACTTAACAGTTGGGGGTGTTTTTTTGTGTATTTAAAATAATCAAGTTATTATTTAAATCTCAAGCTTTTCAAAAAATGATTGAGATATGTTCAAGTTTAGCTATCAAGATAGTTAGAATAGGACTAAGTGCTAGGTCTTTATTTAATAAATCCTGTGATAGCTTTCTTAGGTGTTACTGGCATGATTTAGATATTAGAATAGAAATTGTTAGAGTAATTGATAAAGATAAAGGATTATTTGCTGAGAGCAGTTAGGTATCGTTCAGATATTCATTAGCGAGTGAGTCTTTTCATAACATTTGGTGATTTCAGCGTCGTGGATATTCGTTTTAGTCGTTGGCCTAAAGCAGGTGTGTGGCAGAGAGTCTTTGAAGTGCTGTCACATGACAGTGACAATGAATAGCCATGTTCGACTCCACCATTGTGCTCATCAACACAGCGCTGGGGAAGAAATCAGGCGATCGGACGGAGGAAAGATAACTTAAGCACCAAAATGCGTGCTCATAATGATGTCTTAGGCAATCCAATAAAATTTTATCTTACTGTTGCTGGGCAAGTTCATGATTTAAATGGTGCTGATATATTGCTGGACTTATTGTTCAGTCAAACTTAGCCCATAGATAAAGCCTAAAAGTCTAAAGATCGAATAATTGTTCCAATCCAGAAAATTAATGCTTAAGGCGTGATACCCTCTAAAAATAACGCTATGAGTCAAGGTCATTATACCCATATCTTTATAAAGCACGATATTTGATCGGGAACTTTTTTGCCAAGCTCAAGCAGTATCGTATTATTACCATACGTTATGATAAATTAGTTCAAAACTTTTTGTCAGCAATTTATCTTGCCTCAACAATAATTTGGCTTAATTGATGACAGATCATAGTTTCGTAAATATAAATAGGATATAGCATTTAAAACCTAAATTTTAATTTTATATGCTGCAATATCAGTGCTAGCTTTTTTGGTTGCGTACAGTAGCTGACCCAGTAAAACTTCTTTGGAAGAAAGAATGACTATAAGCATTGGAAAATTAGGATGTTGAATAGATGCCATAACAGCCTTACCATTATCTGCATCTAGTGTTATGCTCTGGCATCCTGTGAAATTAATTTCATTCATAAATGCATGAATCATAGCCAGAATTGAACTACTTACAGCTGCAAGTTTTCCATGATTTTCAACATCCTTTTTATGCACTGACGCAAGTTCAAAACCATCTGAAGAGCAGAGCATAACTAAATTGACTTCGGAAACATCCCTAAGAATAGCTTGTATATATTTTTGTGCAAACTGAATTAAATCCTGAGGTGCGGTACGTTTAGATAGTTCATGTAGTGACATATTAATTTAACTCGAAAAGAACTTCAGCTTGTGTGATTAATGCATCAACTAAAAGGAGAATATCTTCTTTATCGCGAGCATCAATTAAAAATAAAGGGTAATTTATATCTTGTTGGTCTAGCCATTCATGATAGATCGATGAGTTATATTGAGCTTTGCTATCTAAATGAGTAATGCCAATTATAATATTTGAAAGCTTGGCTTTATAATAAGTTAAATATTCATTTAGTTGTTCAATGGGGTTTTCTGTAGTGTGATCAATGAGTAGAATTACACCTAGAGCGCCTTCCGTAATAATATCCCAAATAAAGTCAAAGCGTTCTTGCCCTGGTGTGCCATATAAGCCAACAATATTTCCATCTTCTAAAATGAGTTCACCATAATCGATCCCTACAGTTGTTTGTGCTTTTTTATGTGCATTTAAATCGGTATTAATGGCTTCCGTACTTAAAACGTCAATACTGGAAATGGTTTGAATCGCAGTGCTTTTACCTGCCCCCATACTTCCAGCGAACACAAGTTTGTATCTTTGTAAAATCATGGATTAAACCTTAAAGCCCTAGCTTTTTTCTTAAACTATTAAAGAAACCACTTAGTCCATTATTTTTAGTTTTATTTTGTTGGGTTAACTTAAATGGGGATATATTTTCTGAAATAGGAATTAAGTCTCCTGCTAAATCAGAAACACATAAAAAGAAATTAATATATTTATGACCAATTTTTAAAGAAGACTCTGCATAGCTGATATGGCTGCCCGAGCTAAATACAGTAGATAACTTAAATAAATGTATACGGTCGGTTCTGTTTGATATTTTTGGCCAACGTTTAATTTGATAATGAAGTGGATAGTTTGGAATATCTTGGTCGAGATAGTCCCAAATAAATTGCCAGACTCCCTGTTTAAGATCTATGCCTTTTGCATGTTTTTTAATGCTTAAAATTTGATTAATACTTGCAGGGATAATGTTTAAATTTTTTGTTGTTATAATTTGAAGATTAGGTTTTAAATAAAATTGAAACCGATCAAAATCTAGTATGGCAATATCATCACTTTCACTTTGTAATAAAAATAAACCTGTTCGATATTTTTTGAATATATCTTTAAATATATTTTCTAAATTATCATAATTGAATTTTTGATTTTGAATAGATAGAGAGTTATTGTTCAGCTGATAAGATAAATTATTAGATTTAAGTAAATTGAAAAAATAGGATTGTATCCATTGAATGAGAGGTTTTTCATCAAATAATGGCAAATAAATCGTATTATTAATAATTTGCTGGGTCGTATTCGTATCAGATTTTTTTATACGCAGAATCTGAAAATGTTTTTTATCCATTTGTTCAATATGAGGAATATTAATAAAATCCTCATTGATTAAGAGTAATTGGAGTTTTGAATCAGCAATATGTGTCCAGGAAATCTCATATTTTTCCTGTAGAGCGATATTAATGATGGCCTTGAGTTCATTAATCAAAGCAAGATTTAAACCAAATACAGAGAGATAAATTGTGTCTTTCATATTCAAATTAAATAATAGATTGCCCAAGAATATATGGGCAATCCTGATTGGAAATTAAGAGAAATCTAATTCTTTTTCGAAACGCTTAAGTTCATGACGTGACATAGCTAAGTTAGCACGCGAACGATCAAGAATAAGGTAAAGGAATAGATTTTCATTTGAATCAAGTGGACGAAGAAGATGATATTGCTTACCTAAGGTAATGAGAATATCTTCAATTGTATCATCAAGATTTAAACTCTCTGCAACTTTACGTTTTGCACGAATTACCCCAGTATTACCAGCAGCAGCGAGTTCTAAGTCAATCGTACTATTACCCTGTGTAGCAAGTGCTAAACCACTTTCACTATCAACAAGTGCAGCCGCTACAAAACCATCAATACTTGTTAAATTCTCTAAAGAAACTTTAGCCATAATTATTCCCCATTTTCTAAATAGCTTTAGCTATTAGATGGAGTATCTAATAATTAACAAAAAATTGCAATATATATTAAAAATATTAAGTATAAGTTTAATTCTATTTTTCTTAAAAATAATGTAATAAAGATAAATTAATGTAGTTTTTATTATTTAATTTATTCATTGGATTTATTTTTATTTAAATTAATTAAAATAAATGTATGAAATATAATTTTTCGCTAGATATATAAAATTATATTTTATATGTTGATATTTAATATATGGGTATAAAGTTGATTGGTTAAATATTAATCTTCCCCAAATTAAATGAAAAACAAATATGTGATGGGTTTTGCATTATTTTAATGTTTGCAGAATCAATATAGCCGATAAAAGATGAATCAGTTTAATTTTCAGGAGTTTTAAACTGATTCAAGCATTATGTTAAGGATAAATTAAATTACATTCTTCAGATCTTTTTTATGCTGTTTCACTTGTTGTGCATAACGTTTGCCTTGCTTACGCATTTTACGGTTTTTCTCATAGGCAGTCGGACCTACATTATAATAGCCCAGTGCTTTTTCTAAGCTGCCACTGGATTCATGATAACGAGAAAGAATATGGCTACCACATGAAATATTTATAGCTTCATTATATAAATCATCACCACAAGTCGCTTGCCAATATCTTGGCATAATTTGCATGAGGCCAACAGCTCCAGCATGTGAAGCCACCTGGCTACGATAAGTTGACTCCTGACGAATTACGGCTGCTACAAGTAATGGATCCAGACGATTTTTTTCTGCATTCTGAATAATCAAAGGTGAAACGCGAGTTGCTGTGGTTGCTGGAACACCGTAGGCTGTCTGAATTCCTTTAGACAGTTGAGCAGAACGTTTTTCTAAAGAATTGCCGCCAAGAGAAGAACAGGCACTAAAAAACACGGTACTTAGACCAAGCAGCCCAATTTTAAAAATTGTGCTATTGAATACTGGTAATAATAAGTTTTTTCTAACAGAAAATTTGCCTAACAACTTTCAGCTTCCATGTATTTTTAAAATTAAACTGATCTTAGGAAGATGTATAAAAATCGTCAAGAAATTATATGATTTGTTTACAAAGTCAAAGTAGATCTGCTTGAATCATGGATGATTTATGAAGAGATGATCAAAGAAAAGCCGATTGGAATAGATATTTATTTAAGGCTTTTCTTGGTGTTATGGATAAGATGAGGATCGACATCGATTAGGCTAGGTTTTTAAGCATCCAGATTTCACAGGCTTGACTATGGCCAGTGTCGCCTTCAGGCCGATCCAGATGCTCAAAACCTAAGTTCTCGTACAGCTTCACCGCTTGCCAAAGGTTTTTGGTAGTCTCGATATAAATCCGTTCAAATTTATGTTGTCGGGCAAAATCAAAGGCCAAATTCAAAATCTGTTTTGCAAAGCCATATCTACGAACGGCTGGTAGAAAATACATTTTCTGTATTTCTAAAATATTGTGATCACCTTGTAGTGGAGCAATACCACCACCGCCATAAACCTGATCCTGTTCATCAACAATGACCCAATAGGCAGAATTTGGCTGTTGATATACGTCATATAGGTGATCCAGAATTGAATCACCTACAGCAAAACCGGACTCCGCTGCCAGACCAAACTCCATGGAAACGTCACGAATAATCTTGGCAATTTGAGCATTATCTTGAGGCTGAAGGGGACGAATAGAATACATAGCACATGACATAAAAGAAGATGGAATTTTTATAGTCCGAAAACTTTAAAAAATCCATCTTTTTCCTTCAATTTTTCTTCGATAAAGTTTTATTTTAGCTCACTCGAAGATTTACCCAGTTCGCGTCGAGCGATAATCAGTTGCTGAATCTGCTGGGTACCTTCAAAAATATCCAGAATCTTGGAATCACGTGCCCATTTTTCCAACAGTTCAGTTTCGTTATAGCCTACCGCAGCTGCCAATTCTACACATTTTAAGGTGATTTCATTCCCCATACGTCCAGCTTTGGCCTTTGCAATAGATGCTTCACGTGAATTCGGTTTATGATTATCTGCCATCCACGCCGCTTTGAGCATCAGCAAGCGTGCAGCTTCCCATTCTGCTTCCATGCGATAGATTTGTGCAGCGATATTGGAGCTTTGTAAATAGGGCGTGACATAACTGGAATCCAGTTGATCCTTAAAAATTTCCTTGATACGTTCCAGCGAGGCTTTGGCACAGCCAATTGCCATGGCAGCGACCAATGGCCGGGTATTATCAAAGGTTTCCATTACACCGGCAAAGCCCTTGGCAACATCGATTTCTGCATGACCGAGCAAGTTTGCCGCAGGTATTCGACAATTGATCAGGCGAATCGTGGCAGTATCCGAAGCTTTAATTCCTAACTTATGTTCCAGTCGTTCAACCTTCATTCCGGGCGTACCTTTGGTCACCACAAATGATTTAATTGCCGATCGTCCCAGTTTTTTATCTAATGTTGCCCAGACCACAACCGCATCGGCACGTTCCCCAGAGGTCACAAAAATCTTCTCACCATTTAAAATATAGTCATCACCATCTTTGGTCGCAGTGGTGCGAATTGCAGCGGAATCTGAGCCGAAACCAGGTTCGGTAATCGCCATGGCTGCCCAAGTCCCATGAAAACGTTGTCGCTGTTCTTCATTTGCCACCGCTGCAATAGCTGAATTTCCTAATCCTTGGCGTGGCATCGAGAGTAATAAGCCAGTATCGCCATAACACATTTCAATAATGCTCAGGGCGGTAGACATATTAATGCCATTTTTATTGCTGCTGTCTGCATCGCCACGTTTATTGACTGCTGCACCAGCATTCATGCCTTCACTACCTTGGTTCATGCCATCCACGACTGAAGCGAGCATGTCTAGCTCTATCGGATAAGCATGTTCAGCCTTGTCGTATTTACGTGAAATAGGACGCAAAACATTGAGGGCAACTTCATGTGCTTGATCAATCAAAAGCTTAAATTTTTTTGGAGTTTGTAGATTCATCATTGTTCTTCTTTATGTTTTTATCAGGCATGCAAGCCAGAATGGAGAATGGCAGTGGCTCTGAGGTCTCGATACCATCGTTCGACCGGGTGTTCTTTGGTGAAACCATGACCACCCAAAATCTGTACACCATCGGTGCCTATTTTCATGGATTTTTCTGCACAGAGTAGGCGTGCCAGATAAGCTTCCCGATGAAAAGCTTGACCAGATTCAGCCAGACTGGCGGCATTCAGGATCAGCATTTGCATCGCGTCAATTTCAATGGCCATATCAGCAATCATAAAGGCGACACTCTGACGATGAGAAATCGGTTCGCCAAAGGCAATACGGTCATTGGCATATTGCACACAGTATTTTTTGACTGCTTCACAGGTGCCTACCGCCATCGCACACCACATTAAATTACCCAGATCAACAAAAGTCGTATAATCAAAATCCGCATCTCCCAAACGCTGAGCCGGAGTATTTTCAAATTTGAGCGTAACGGTTTCTGTGGCCTTTAAACCCATAGCAGGTGACTTTTTCGCAGTGATAGTACTGTCGCGTTGCACCACAAAGACCTCAGCTTTTCCGTTCAGATCAGCACTGACCAGATATAGATCGGCACTTTCTCCCAAGAGCACTAAGGTCTTTTCACCTCGAATCAGATAATGTCCCTGATGTGCAACAGCCTTGGTTTTAAGTTGCTCCGGGTTAAATGCTGCTGTTTCTTCCTGTACAGCAAAGGTGGCCTTTAACTCAGGATTCTCTGCGAAAGCGCCCAGATATTCTGCCTGAATCTGCTCTGAGCCCCAGCGGGTAATGGCGTTAATGACACTAAAAGTCGAAAGTAAGCCAGCCGTCAGACTGAAATCACCCTGAGCCAAATGTTGAGCGATTAAAATATTGCTGACAATATTCTGTTCCGATGCAACGCCCCCCAATGCTTCAGGCAGGGCATAGAAATTCAAACCTAAATCAGTGCTGTATTGCCAGAGTTCATGGGGGAATAGTTCATGCTGATCTGCATCATGCGCCAAGGGATATAGCACCTCTTGGGCAAATTGCTGCATGGCATTACAGGTCATTTGCTGTTCTTCAGTCAGGTTCAGATCAAATAAGGATTTAGACTGATGTGGCAGACGCTGTTTTTGAATCTTCTGGCCAGATTTCAGGATTTTCTGAGTTTGACTCAGTGTTTTGAATCCTGCCTTTGAACTTTGATAAAGTGATTTTTCTACAAATTTCCGCAGCTTTAACTGGTCTAATACTTCGCTACCCGCGATTTTGGTCAGTATGGACAAGCCAAATCCTTGGGCTTTATTCACCATATTATTCATTCTGATTATCCTAAAGGTGTTGTCACGTTATTTTTTAATACTGACATGCACTCAGAGATAAAACTATGTCATCCCTGACACGAATGATTGACAATTTTTAGGTTTCGGAGATTGAAGAAATGGAGGAATAAATTAATGAAAATTAAAAGAAAGATAAAAATATAAAAAATCGAATATGTCTAAAAATTGACCCGAATGACAAAATCATCCGGGTATTTTTGATGCAGGTTTTATTTTAAGAGAGATGATGTTTAATCATGGCACGCACATTGGTTTTGGCATCAATCACGGTCATAAAGGTGTAAGCACCGATAAATTTACGGCTAATAAACATAAATTCTTTGGGTGGAACACTGAAATAACGTGAAGCCATAGATCTCGACGCCTGTTGCATCACACGGCTATGCAGCTGGCTTTTTTTCCAGTCATAACGGTTATGTTCGTCCATTACGCCGGCTGGCAATTCTTGATTATTTAGCGGTGAACTAAACGCTTCGGTGGCCAGTAAAAAGACTTTGGCCATATCCGGTTTGATGCTTTGCGGAATTGAATCAAAAAATTCATAGCCGGTCATCGCCTTGACCATCATATCCGAGTCATGATGATAGCCTGCCTGAATCAGGTTACGCGCAACACTGAGCAGATGCTGGTCAAACTGGCGGATCGCGCCAAAGTCGAGCAGAATGATCTTGTCGTGCACATCTGCACCATTGCCCAGACGAACCAGATAATTACCAAAGTTCGGATCGGTTTGCATCTCGCCCCATTCGAAAATTTCACGTACTGCAATTTCCAGAGAGGCTTCCCCTAACTGGTTGCGGCGTTCTTGGGGCAGGGATAACATTACCGGGCTATTGATCGGCACACCACGTTCAAAAGTCATGCATAGCACACGATCAGAGCAATATTCATTAATAATGGTCGGGACGATATAGCGCGGATCATCTTTTAAACGTGCAGCAAAACGACGCGTGGTATCTGCTTCAATCTGATAATTTACTTCACGGTGCATCATCTCACGGACTTCATCGAACCACTGGTCGAATTCTCGGGTCTGCGGCACGATACGGGTCAGTTTAAGCATATTTTTAAACAGGCTCATATCCGAATCAATGGCTTCTGCCACACCTGGGTATTGAATTTTTAACACCAGTTCCATGCCGTCAGATTTTCGGGTAGCGCGATGTACCTGTGCCAAAGAAGCTGTGCCCAAAGGCTCATGATCAATGGTGAGATCATTCAGCTTTGCACCGAGCTGCTGCTGTAATTGTGTCTTGATCGCTGGCCAAGCCAGTGCCACGGTCTGGTTGTTGAGCGTATTTAAAGCCTGTGTGACTTCTTCTGGCAAAAAGTGTTCGCCATACAGCGCCATCATCTGGCCGATTTTAACGATTGAACCTTTGAGCTTACCAATTTCTGCAACCAGATAATCCGCCTGCTCTTTCATGGCTTTTTTACGTTTCTTTTCTTTTTCTTCTTCACTCGAAAATATGGAGCCTGCACTGGAAGCCGCCCAACGCGTGCCTGCCAGCAAGGATGCCTTTGCGATCGATAAGCGTCGATCCATAGAGGAGGTTTTCAGTTGTTTAAGCTTATCGTTCTGATCTGACATGTAAACTCAATCCTTTCATCATCAGCATGAAGCAGAATAAATCATTGTAGGGGATATTAGCGCTTCTGCACGTATTAAAAAAGTTTAAGCCGCTGAATTCATAGTAAAAGCTAGGCAAGCTTTCATTTATTCACCAGCCTGTATCAGTTTAGACAGGGCATTATGCCATTTGAAATTGGATTTTTAATTCAGATCGTTGTTGTAACTGTTGTTTATTTGTTTGAATATGTTGATGAATCAGGTGCTGGACACTGTCGTGCATAAAACCCAATGCATAGCCTTTTACAATCACAATACTCGGCAAACCAAAAAACAGATATTTTGCATCGTCCAGTGTCGCACTGCTAAATACACCATGCTGGATTAAAGTTGACTGCAAAAATACCTTTTCTTGCTGCACTTGACCGGAAACCTGGTCATTCCAGTAATTTTGGCGCATCGCCATAAGATTATTGTGCTTATAGCTCATAGGACCGGGCTCGTTTGAAGATTTAATTCGGATTATATGTGGGTGATATGCCAGTTTTCAATTGCACAACTGTTTAATTTGCTGCCGGAGAAATACATAGGATTTTTGCAAGGACTGCGTTAATATTAATGGATAATTTAAACAATATTGATTGTTAAACATTTATTGGAATTATACCAGTTTAGGTAAAGGGGATTTTATGCGTCTTGCATGGTTTTTGGTTGCAGTTTTTGCAGGTAGTGCAGTTCAGACTCAGGCTGCTGTAGGATATTCCAAGGAATATTCGCAGTGTATGAACTTTAGTTATGGTAATACCGCTAAAGCAGAGAAATGCCTAAAGAAAGAGCTGAAACTACATAACAAACGTCTGAAGAAAAGCTATAAAAATTATCTAAAGCTGAATCCGAATCAGACCGCGGCCATCCGCAGTCAGCATGTGCTTTGGGAACGTAAACTGTCGCAGCAATGTAATTTAAGAGTGTCTGGGAAATATGCCAAACAGCAACAAGGTCAATGTATGCTGGCCTTGATTATGGATCAGGCAAATCTTTATCAATCCCGCTCTTATGCACCAGGTTCACGATAAATCACCACATGAGACATAGCTTGTTGAATCGTCTGAACTTGCTCTAAAAAAACTAGAATGACAGGTTAAGGATTGTGTAAAAAAACACGAATTTTATCATTTTTATGAGCCTAGAGAATTCGTGTTTTTCATACTTTTAGCATTATAAAAGCAGGCAAAACAAGGTATCATAAGGCGTTTAAAAAAATGACCTTGGAGACGCCCTACGTGGATCGACCGACTATTAGCCCTGAACATATTCAGGAAGCCGCTGAAAACCTAAGCACAATTCGTGATTTTATCCGCTTTGGTGTGACAGCATTACGTCAATATGATGCGCACTTAGGCCAAGGTACAGAAGATTATTTTGCTGAAAGTTCAGCATTGGTATTACAAAGCATGTCATTGGAATGGAAAGCGGATGCTGAAATTCTCGAGGCAAAATTACTCCCAAGTGAAAAAGCTGAATTTTTAGGATTGTTGGAGCGCCGTATCAATGAGCGTATGCCAACTTCATATTTATTGAATTTAGCCTACTTTGACGATAAACCTTATTACGTGGATGAGCGTGTACTGATTCCACGTTCACCGATTGCTGAACTGATTCAAAATCGTTTTGCACCTTACTGTCTGGATGAAAATTATCAGGCGCGTGAAGGGGTAAACAATCTACCTGAAAATCCAGATCCAAAAATGCCTCGCCGTATTTTAGATATGTGTACAGGTTCAGGTTGTATCGCGATTGCTCTGGCTTATGCTTTCCCGGAAGCTGAAATCGATGCGACTGATTTATCTAAGGATGCTTTAGAAGTAGCACAAATTAACTGTGAACATCATAACCAACAGTTTAATGTGGCCTTGCTTGAGTCTGACCTGTTCGAAAAAATTCCTGCTGAAAATCAATATGATTTAATCGTATCGAACCCACCATATGTGGATGCAGAAGATATGGCTGATCTTCCCGATGAGTTCCATCACGAACCTGAAATGGCACTGGCTGCGGGTCAGGATGGTTTGGACCTTGTACGTAAAATGCTGGCACAAGCTGCAGATTACCTGACTGAAGACGGTCTTATTGTCATTGAAGTCGGTAACTCGGAATGGGCGATGAAACAGAACTTCAATTCAGTCGATTTCTACTGGTTACAATTCCAGAAAGGTGGTTCAGGTATCTTTGCACTCACTGCACAGCAATGCCGTACTTACCGCGATTTATTCATTCAGTCTATTCAAGCATAAGGAGTCGTGTGACATGGCAGGTAATAGTATAGGGCAACTGTTCCGTGTGACGACTTGTGGTGAATCTCACGGTGTGGGCCTGATGGCCATCGTTGATGGGGTTCCACCGGGTATTGAGCTGTGTGAAGCCGATTTGCAAAAAGATTTGGACCGTCGTAAGCCGGGTACATCGAAATTTGCCACCCAGCGTAAAGAGCCGGATGAAGTGGAAATTATTTCTGGTGTGTTTGAGGGTAAAACCACCGGAACATCGATCGGGCTCTTGATTCGTAATACGGATCAGAAATCGAAAGATTATGGCAATATCGCGCAAACTTTCCGTCCGGGTCATGCCGACTATACCTATACCCAGAAGTATGGTTTCCGTGATTATCGTGGTGGTGGCCGCTCAAGCGCGCGTGAAACAGCGATGCGTGTGGCAGCGGGTGCCATTGCCAAGAAATTCCTGTTAGAGAAATTTGGCATTGAAATTCGTGGCCATGTCACACAAATTGGTACTGAAAAAGCAGAAAAACTGGACTGGAATGAAGTGCCAAACAATCCATTCTTCTGTGGCGATGTGGATGCCGTGCCACGTTTTGAAGCGCTCGTGACTTCACTACGTGAACAAGGCACCAGCTGCGGTGCAAAACTTGAAATTATTGCGTCTAAAGTACCTGTGGGTTGGGGTGAACCGGTCTTCGATCGTTTAGATGCAGATATTGCGCATGCCATGATGTCGATTAACGCGGTCAAAGGCGTTGAAATTGGCGATGGTTTTGGCGTCGCTGAGCAATTTGGTCATGAAACACGTGATGAGTTAACAACAGACGGTTTTCTGGCAAACCATGCCGGTGGTATTTTAGGCGGTATTTCTAGTGGTCAGGACATTCGTGTCGCGATTGCACTGAAACCAACGGCTTCAATCACTACTCCGGGTAAAACCATTAATATCGATCGTGAAGATACAGACGTGTTGACCAAAGGCCGTCATGATCCTTGCGTGGGCGTGCGTGCGACACCAATTGCAGAAGCGATGCTGGCGATTGTGCTAATGGATCACTTTATGCGTCATCGTGCGCAAAATGCCGATGTAGTTACGCCTTTTGAGCCGATTGAACCAAAATAATTCGCTTTTCATCTGAAGCGGATACGATTAGAGTCAGACTTCGGTCTGGCTTTTTTTATATTTATATAATGAAAAATAACAATATTCGCTTGGCAAAAACTACAGATATCCAGAACATTGTTGTATTGATCAATACAGCTTATCGTTCCAATCGTGGCTGGACACATGAACATAAGATGGTTGCTGGTCAACGGATTAATTGTGATCAGGTAATGATTCTCTTGGCACAGACTAATGTTAAGCTTTTTGTATTAGAGAATCATGATCAGATCATTGGCTGTATTGGGCTGACTGAATTCGATGACTCTATCGAAATTGGAAGTTTTGCCATTGATCCAGACCAACAAAACTCGGGTTATGGAAAGCAGTTACTAGATTTTGCCGAGTTTTATATTATTGATACGTATCAGAAGAAAGTGATTCGAATGTCAGTATTGAATGTCCGTACAGAATTGATTGCTTATTATCAGCGCCGTGGCTATCTATTGACTGAAAAAATTGAAGCATATCCACTAGATCAAAATGTCGGAGAGCCTTTGATTCCGTTACATTTACTGATTTTAGAAAAAATGATCAGATCAATATAATGAGTTGATGAAAATTCAAGCATTTTACTTCTTAAATTAATTGGTGAAATAGCCACTAAATATGCTAGTTTTTGTGCACCGTCTAAAGGGTATTGAAAAATAGACGGGAAACAGACCAGGATGGCACATGCTGCAAATTATTTTAACTTCTTTATTTCCTCTTATTGGCTTGATCAGCTTTGGCTATCTGCTTAAGCATGGGCAATGGTTGAGTGAAGACTTTTGGCGCGGAGCAGAAAAGTTAAATTATTATGCACTGTTTCCAGTGATGTTATTTTTAAATCTGGCCACTGCCAAGATTCAGATGAATGTGATTCAGGATGTGGTACTGGTGGTATTTAGTATCATGATCGTGGTCAGTATCGCACTGTATATGTTGCGCCATATGTACCAGATATCTTATGCGCGTTTTGGCGTCTATGTTCAGGGCTTGTTGCGCTTCAATACCTATATCGGACTTGCTGCGGTCAGTAGCTTATTTCATCAGCAGGGCATGACCATCTTCGCTGTGATCATGGTGTTGTGTATTCCTTTGGTGAATATCTTGTCGGTGCTGGCATTTACCCGCAGTCACGATATGCAGCTGAAAAAAATCATTCTGGATTTGTCTAAAAATCCATTAATTTTAGGCTGTATGGTGGGTGGTGTGTTTAATCTTTCCGGCTTGGCACTCTGGGCAGGAGCAGAGCAATTTCTTAAACAGATTGCACTATGCAGTTTGCCACTCGGTCTGATGTGTGTAGGAGCAGCCTTAAAGTTTCAGGGCTTTCAGCGAGATGTATTGCCACTCAGTCTGATGACCTTTGGTCGCCTGTTTGGAATGCCGCTGATTGCATTTTTAGTCTGTAAAATTTTCCAGATTGATGCATTCACCACGCAAGTATTGGTATTGTTCTTTGCCTTACCTACCGCCTCAGCGTCTTATGTGTTAACCCGGGTATATGGCGGCGATAGCCAGTTAATGGCGAGCATCATTAGTGTACAAACCGTCGTAGCGGCGGGAAGCTTAATATTGGTACTTTCCTGGATTATTTAAAATTCCTTGATTCTCAAATAGATGATATAAGATCTAAATACTGAATTTAAACTCTCTATGCTTTGAACCATTAAAATAGCCTAAGCAATAAAGGTTCTATTTAAGCGCCAAAATCAAATCAATCCTAAAATCTTATAAAGTTTACGCCAATCTCAACTTTTTAAGTCATTGAAATGAGAAGGACATAACCTCACTTTAATTTCGACCAAGAAAATAAAATTACAGTTATGTCCATTGAAGAATTTATCATCTTTGTCTATTTAATTATA
>NZ_VPEB01000028.1:0-11840 GCF_013417415.1 Acinetobacter sp. YH12254
AATGGCTGTTATACGCAATAAAAAAACCTGGGCACCAACCCAGGTCTAAAATTTAAAAAACAGATAAATATCAGTGCAATAAACTCATTTTTCTAATTTCGCATAACGTGTATTATGTTAATTTTAGGAAGTCTTTACAGTTGGCCTTCAAGTAACTGACCTATTTCTAACCTGGTATAGCCACGTTCTTTAAAAATCAAAATAATTGCTTTTTTATAATCTTCAGAAGTAGAAGTCTTATATTTAGTTATCAGTTGATTCTCAGAATTCAGCTCTAGATCATTTTTGATGGTCAATACTTCGCTAGAGATCCTATTAAAGATATTTAGGTTAAACATACAGGCACTCGTCATCCGTTATAGCGGCCCGACTACAACAAACACCTGCCTTAGCTTAGCTAGACACCCTTGGCCGCAAGGATTACAAATTAGACAAGATTCTGCAAGTTTTGCAGAATTGAGAGCCTGAATATTCGACGAAATTATTGTTCACTTAACATAATGGCGGTTATACGAAATTTAAAAACCTAGGCATTGACCTAGGTGTTAAATTTAAAAAAATATATAAAAATTAAGGTTATAGTCTCAATTTTAGAAGTTCGCATAACGTGTATTATGTTAATTTTAGAAAAAATAACTAATTTGAAAGGGATTTTTAATGGATATTTATCATAGAAGAGTGCTTTTAATTGGAGGACTTTTATTATTTTTATTATTTTTAATTCTTAATATTTTATTTTCTATCTTTGTAACAAAAATGGTAGATAAACAATATGAACAGGGAAACTTTAAAGTTGGAGAAATTTGTTATCTTGGTTATAAGCCCCTTTCAAGAAAATCTACAGGAGCATATATCTCTATAGGTAGCTATTTTTTTTAGTTGATGGTTTAAAGAGCAAGAACCTTGTTAGACCCTATTTTCCATTTAATAAGCAATTTCCAAATTTTATAAAAAAAATGGATAGAACAAAATGTTATAAAGCTGAATATTTAGAAGTAAATCTTCTATTTTACAAGCAAAGAAGGATATATCAATTGATTGATTTTAATGACTTTATTTCACAAAGCCATGTTGACCACCCTATAACTACTAAATGAATATTCCTATGAATCCAGCCTTTTGATCATCTATTTAACATAATGGGCGTTATACGAAACGTGTTTTTAAATATTGTTATTTATCAAAAACTTAACTCAATAAATCCAAAACCCCAAAGATCAAAAAACACACGTTTTAACAACTCGTGTGTTTTTTAAGCAGATTTGTAATCTTTCGCCAATAAAATCGTCTAAAAAACGCTCAATTTCGGGGTTTTTTAAATTTTATCAATGCTTGAATCCTTAAAATTATCCCCATTTTTTGTGGATAAAATTTAGGCTATTTTGTACGCTCTGGCGTACATAAATCTCGACCCTTTGCGGCTACCTGGGACAGTGGAATTTTCCTATGATCAAGTCATCAGGAACAGGATGTTCCATAACATAAAACAAAAATTATAAGTTATTGCACATGGACCAGAGGGTACAACAGCACAATCAGCAACGATGAAAAACCCCGGCAGGATGCCGGGGTTTTTTATTATTTAGATTTCTTAAATCAGCGTCGGGTGTGCCGTCCAGGATACGAATTAAAGTCGCTTAAAATAACGTCAATAAATATTGAAAAAGTCATAAAATGTGATATGTTTCACACTCTATTTTTTAGTAGTAAAATTTTTTTATGAAACTATTAAAAAATAACAGCAAGTTTTTAAAAAAACCATCTGTTTCATTATTAATAGGCCCTTATATGAAAAACTTTATCACTACAGCATTATTGCTTTCTTCTGGCGTATTTATAGCAGGACAAACAAATGCTTCTACTAAAACTGCGGATGCAACTTTTAAAGTTAAAATTGAAGTCGTATCAACATGTGCGATCAGTGCTACAGATATCGATTTCGGTGAAGTAAATAGTGGTATGGCAGCAACAGATAAAACTGGTACTTTAAATGTAACCTGTACTAGTCAAACACCATACAAAGTTGGTTTATCTGGTAGTGGTAAATTGACCAATACGGCTGACTCTACGTCTAGCATTGAGTATAAATTATTTCAAGAATCTAGTGATACAGCGTGGGACAACAAAGATAATCTATATTCTGCAACTGGCTCAGGTGATGTACAGAATATTCCTGTAGTTGCTAAATTATTTGGCTCTACAAATGTACGCGCTGGTAACTATGCAGATACCGTCACAGCTACAGTAACTTATTAACTTTTATTATCGTAAAGAGTCCACATGAAAAAGCCAGCCAAATTCTCTCATGTGTTCCACATTTGTGGTACAGGAATCTTGGCAGCTAGTATTTTTATAACACAGGCGCATGCTGCCAGTTTGCAAGTTGCGCCTATTTTATTAGAATTCTCACAACAAGAAAAAGTCAAAGAACTTTGGTTGACCAATACAGGTAATGAGAGTATTCGTGCACAAGTACGAGTGAACGCTTGGACACAAAGCAATCAACAAGATATTTTAACAAACTCCAAAGATTTAATTGCTAGTCCTATGGTCATTAGCATTCCTGCCGGACAACGGCAATTGGTTCGATTGATCCGCAATACTCAAATAGCAAATACGACTGAACAAGCTTATCGTCTCATCGTGGATGAATTACCTAACTCCCAGACTGATGTACAAAGTGGTCTACAATTGTTACTCAAATATTCCATTCCTGTTTTTTTAAAAGTATCGGACAGTAATGATACAGATCAAGGCATAACATCCCTGCAAGGTATGAGCTTTAAATATAATACGCAAACACTAACAATCAACAATCAGTCTAGTCATTATAAGCGCTTTAGTCAGTTTGCCTACATGGATGCGCAAGGCAAAAAAATACCAATTCAAATGGGATTGATGGGTTATGTACTTAGTGGGAAAAGCATGCAATGGAAAATTCCAAATAATATAAATGTTACGCGTGGTGGAAAGTTTATAGCTGTAGTTAATATGGATCTTCGTGAACAAACTCTACCATTATCTCCCTGATACAGAATAAGCCTTAGGTATAGGGAGTTTCTGATCATTGAATGTTCGAGCAAGCAATTTTATACTTGCAGGAATGATGCTGGTCACAGCACCGACAACATTTGCAGAACAATACTTATCCAATAATATAAACAGTGCGATTCAACAGGAATTGTATTTGGATGTAGAAGTAAATCAGTCTGCACAGATTCAAATTGGTCATTTTTTACAACAAGATCAGCAACTCTATATTGATGTAGCTTCCTTAAAAAATTTCGCCATTACTACCGAGATAGCACCAATCATAATTGATCAGGTACCCTATATCGCACTTGATCAGATTGTAGGGCTAAGCTATAAATATGACGACCTCAATCAAAAAATTTCAATCCAAGTACCTATTACACTGTTAAGCAGTCAACATCAATATGGCTATCAGCATCTGCCTGCTGCAAAAGTTAATCCATTGCATGAAAAAACAGGTGTCTTGCTCAATTACACTGCTTTTGCTCAGCAGCATGAGAATATATTTTCTTTAAATGGTTGGAATGAATTTCGTGTTTTTGGGCTATTTGCTGGGGTATTCAGCCTTTCTAGTAGCTACCAATATCAAGATAATGCCTTTATAAATCATCATATACTGGATACATATTGGGAAAAAGATATCCCAGAACAATTGCTTAGACTACGTTTAGGTGATGCACAAAGTAATGCACTGTAATGGACACGCTCTACTCGCTTGAGTGGTTTTAGTTTATCGAAAAATTTTGCTTTACAACCCTATACCGTGACGACCCCCTTAATGAGTTTTAAAGGTCAGGTAGCATTGCCTTCACAAGTAGATTTAATAATTAATGGTATTAAGCAGGCTTCTCAAGATGTCGTACCAGGACAATTTGATATTCAATCAGTCCCCAGTATTACAGGTGCAGGCAATGCACAAATGGTCATTACAGATATTAATGGTCAACAGCAAGTACTGAATATTCCCTTATATGGTACGAATAATCTACTCGCAAAAAGCTTAAATGACTGGTCTTTTAATGTAGGTTATCCAAAGTTAAATTATGGCTTATCTTCATTTGATTATGCACAAGATCCTGCATTTAGTGGAAGCTATCGTTATGGAATATCAAATAAACTTACTCTGGAAACACATACTGAATTGACCGATCAATTGCAACAGGTAGGACTAGGCACACTTTATCAATTAGGCAAACGTGCAGGACAGCTTAATCTCTCTTATGCTTATAGTCGTACACCTGAGCAACATGGACAATTATTAGGCCTAGGTTATAGTTGGAACTCTCCATTAATAAGTTTAAATTATAATGGGCTACGACAGTTTGGTGAGTTTAATGATATTGCTAGCTTGAATGATGCGGCATTTGCCAGTAGGTCAGACCAATTTTATATAGGTTTTAATACTAAAATTGGTCAGTTGGGAAGTAGCTATATCCAGCAAAAATATACGGAGCAAGAGAGTAAGTTTGTATTGCTAAACTGGTCTTATATCTTGCCGCAACGTATGAACCTAAATTTAGGTTATACGCATGATTTAATTAATAAGAAAGATAGTTATTATCTATCACTTAATATCCCTTGGGCGCAACGTAACTCAGCCACAGCATCAATACAGCGTAGTCATGATAACAAACAGTTTGGTGTGAATATAATGCATACGCTAAATCAAGATCAGGGAGGGATGGGATGGCAAGCCATGGCCAATCGTACAGATCAATACTCACAATTTCAGGGGCAGATCGACTATCTCGGTCGCTATGGGTTAGCACAGTTAAATGTGCAACATACAGCATCAGACCAACAAAATAATACCAGTGCATTTGCCTCAGTCAATGGAGGTTTAGTTATTCTAAAAGACGTGATACTACCCACGCGTTTGAGTAACGGTTCATTTGCTATTGTCTCAACAGATAATATTGCTAGCGTACCGGTGCGTATGGAGAATCGTTTAATTGGTAAAACTAATCAGAAAGGATATTTGCTATTAGATCGTCTAAATCCATATCAGCATAATAGTGTAGCAGTTGATACCCTGAACCTACCCATAAATTTAAAAATAGAAACAACACAGCAAGATGTTGTACCTCGTCAGGCAAGTGGTGTATTCGTTCGTTTTCCAATGTATCAAGTGAAATCCGTTCAATTACAGGCAGTCGATGATCAGGGAGAGAATCTAGCAGTGGGTAAATCTGTTTGGGATATTCAACCATCAATACAGCAGCCTCCTAAAACCATTGTAGCTCATGATGGTATTGTATATTTAGATGATGTGAAAAATAATAAATTATATATTGGCGATGAGCTTAAGCAATGCCAAGTGAATCTTCCTGAAGTTTCCACTCTTGAAGGTTTTAGCGATTTAGGAAGGGTGGTATGTCAATAACTCATCAATTTAACCGAATCAAAGCTTATGGCCTCATCAAGCGTTTAGCTTGTATGAGCTTATTGTTTTTAGCTTATAGCATATGCTCTTCATCTGCTTATGCAGAGAGTTGCTGGGTAAGTGGAGGTAATTTAAGCCTAGGCACAGCGAACATTCAAGGCTCGATGACAGCTTCTACGGATATTACCGTAACATGTAATTCAAATTGGAGTCAGCCAGTGACATATAAGATATGTATGGTAGTTGATAGTATAGATCCAGCGGCTAAAGATCCTCGCACAATGATTAACTATGATAACTATCCTGCTTCCTTATTAAATTATAACTTATATTATGATGTCGCACGAACACGCAAGATACCAAACTCAGACGCTAAAAATACAGCTCAGTGCCAGTCTGTTCAAGTAGGTGCTAATACAGGAAGTCCGAGTACATTAGTCAAAATGTATGGTCAAGTTCTTGCAGGACAAAATGTACCTGCCGGCTCCTATAAAACCAATAGTACTTCCATAAAGCTATACTATGCTTATCGCTATGGCTTAGAAGTACCTTCAGATTTAGAAGCTCTAGCTAGTCAAAATAGCTCAACTAACAATATAGTCGTCAATTCTAACTATGAAAATAGCTGTTTGATTTTATCTGCATCAGATATAGATTTTGGTTCAGTGGAGCTATTGAATAATACTTTATATCGTTCAGGGACTATTCAATTAGCATGTCCAATGGGTACCAATATGAAGGTAAGTTTAAATAATGGTCTAAATCCATTGGGCTCACAAAGACGTATGAAAAATTCTTTAGGAAGTTATATTCAATACAGTTTATATCAGGATCCAAGTCACTCGAACATTTGGCAGGCGGATACTTCATATTCTATAACCCACCAGACTATCCCTGTTTATGCGATGCTCCCATCGCAAAGCATTAGCAGTATAGGGAAATATTCCGATACCATTACTGTGACTTTAACTTATTAGAAAACTCTATATTTAATAGGTAATCGTAGCAGTAACTGTATCTATATATTGACCGGCAGGAACGTTAGTATCAGGCACTTTCCCCCAAATGGTAATATTTTGAGTTTGTCCTGTACCGTGTTGTGAAAAAAGATTTTCAGAGCTGTTTCCCCATTCTTTGCTCATAGATGCATCTTGATAAAGTCGATATGAAAGCTTCAAGGAAGCATCCTGAGTATTCTTTAGTGTGCCATCACTATTTAGTGAAATATTATAAGGCGTACCATTAGTACACGAGACATTTAAACTTCCCGTTGCCTGGATATTTTGGGTATTACGAGAAATTGTACCAAAATCTATATTAGAAGTAGAACCTGTGCCGATATCACAAATTTCATTGACTTTCATTTTGACCTGAAACTGTGTGGACTGCCGGTCACTCATGGTATAAGCAGAGACTGAAACTACAGCTAGAATTACAAATGAATATTTAAAAATTTTCATTGAATGTGCCTATATCCAATATAGATAATTATATTAATCTGAATTGTAGAGAGTAAAAAGGTAACTATTTAAAGTAATAGTCTGGATTACGCACTAAATTTCATGATTCTAATCATATTATTCGATTTTACTCAACTATGCTGCCATCTAGTAAACAATTCAAAAATAAAAGGGCAAACAGGCTAGATTTAACATAAAACCTCTTATGCGAAATTCAGGCTAACGCCACTATACAAGGCATCACACCTATACACTTTTTTAGATTGGCTACTTGAATACAGCTCTGAAGGGACAGCTGGCTAACGCCACTATACAAGGTCACACACCTTACACTTTTTTAAAACTTGATCGCGGATCTGACTTTAGAAATGAATAGATCAATTGAATTTTGGTTCCTAGAAAAATCCAGCAGCAGCCCGTTTACTTTAGATCGGATCTCTTTCGGATCACTCAGCTCTCCATTCATTAAGTTTTTCAGTAGTCCACCCACTTTATTCATATCTGATTTTAGGCTGCGAATTTCCTGGATTGTTTTTATATCAGTCAGACTTTTAGGTTGATAACCCAATCCTAAATCACGCAAATATTGAGAAGCTGATAAATTTCCCTGAGCAGCATTTTCTTCAATTTGCTTTTTCTCAGCTTCAGTTACTACAACTTGAATTACTTTTTGGCGTATCCGTTTCGGCTTTTTTTGTTCAGTCATTTTTTTGATTTCCAGTACATTTTGGCTATGCCAAAAGCTCCGCAGGACAAGATGCCACGTTGAGCTGAAAGCGAATAAGTCGGGTAATTTATATAACCAAGGCTTGCCATGTTATATAACATTACACATCTTGCCAATATCACTGAAAGTTCAATTGCACATAAACGCATATAATTGCACATCAAAATGAATAAAAACCATTTAAAAGCTTATAGTTGCATATAATTTCATATAAAATCGTATAAAAGCTCTTAATTGCATATAGTTGCACATAATTGCGTAAATCAAAGAAAGAGGAAGTCATTATGGTCACCAGACATGGCGCTAAGAAATTCATCATCTCTGTATTACCTGAAATAGAAAAACGGCTAGAAGCTGGTTATACAATTAAGGAAATCCACGCTGATTTACCTGAGCTAGCGAACAATATTTCTTACAGTTCAGTTTTGCGAAATTTGAATAAAATGGGAATGAGTGAAAAAAAGGTACATCTACATAAAATAGAAAAATTAGAGTCCCAGGATATGGTCCCCACTTCTAATGAAAAAATGAAAATGACGAATGCAGAAAGAAATACAGAAAAATTGAAGACTAAAAAACCTGTTTTTTCTTATGACCCTCATACAAAAGGTAAAGATTTTATCTAATTACTATAAAACTTAGCTTTTAAATGCACTCATTTGCGATTTAAGCTCAAATTCATATAGGAAGGTACAGAACGAGTGTCTACGAGTGAAATCGCTGAAATTCGCGCTTAGACCCTCTGAAAAACAATCTTTTAGATATTGGAATCTAAAAACTTTTTAATTACATATAAAAATTGGATTCTAGATCGAGCGCAGCGAGCAAAAAAGCTCTATGAGCGAAGCGAATTCATCGTGCTTTTGCTTTTTATTGAAGTCACAACGAGATGAGCCAAAAAATTGCCCCGACGAATCGAGCGAAAGCGAGATTCAATAGAGTTTGAGCGTAGCGAAAACCAAGGGCAATTTTTCACTCCTTGGGCTTTTAATTATTTTAAAGCTTTTAAATGCTTTTAGACATGCTGAAAGCCTTTGTTCACAATGCTTTCAAGGGTTATATGACACCGTTTACCTTGCAATATGACACCGTTTACCTTGCAATATGACACCGTTTACCTTGCAATATGACACCGTTTACCTTGCTTATAGCACTAAAATTAATTATTGTGTCATAGCATAATAATTAATACTGGTGCTTCATGAGAGAATTAGTGGTAAAAGACAATGCCTTAATCAATGCAAGCTATAACTTGGATTTAGTAGAACAACGTTTAATTTTATTGGCTATTGTTGAAGCAAGGGAAAGTGGGAAAGGGATTAATGCTAATGATCCCCTTGAAGTACATGCCGAAGGCTATATCAATCAATTTGGTGTACATCGCAATACTGCCTATCAAGCATTAAAAGATGCCTGTAATGATTTATTTGCTAGACAATTTAGTTATCAAAAAATAAATGAAAGAGGGAATATTGAGAACTATAGATCCCGTTGGGTTAGTGAAATTGGATATGTAGATAATGAAGCAGTGGTTAAGCTTATCTTTGCCCCCGCCATAGTCCCATTAATTACACGTTTAGAAGAGCATTTTACTAAATACGAATTACAGCAAGTTAGTAATCTCAGTAGTGCTTATGCTGTCCGCTTATATGAACTATTAATTGCTTGGAGAAGTACCGGTTCTACTCCAGTTATAGAGCTAAGTGATTTCCGTCAAAGAATTGGTGTACTCGATACAGAGTACAAGCGTATGGAGCGCTTTAAAACTAGTGTACTTGAGCTTGCTATTAAACAAATAAATGAGCATACGGATATAACTGTAAAATATGAACAGCATAAAAAAGGTCGATCAATTTCAGGTTTTTCTTTTACGTTTAAACAGAAGAAAAAGGATAATCCATCAATAGAAAGAGATCCGAATACCTTAGACCTTTTTTCAAAGATGACCGATGCTCAACGGCATATGTTTGCAAACAAACTTTCAGAACTCCCTGAAATGGGTCGCTATTCACAAGGAACTGAAAGCTATCCTCAATTTGCTGTTCGTATTGCTGAGATGCTACAAGACTCTGAAAAAATCAAAGAACTAGCCCCATACCTAAAAAAAGTGGGATACATGCCATCAAATAAAAAGGACACAGTAAATGGCTAAGTTATCGCTAAGTGAAGTATCTAAAAAATTTCATATTGATAGGTCAACCATTTACAGAGCTGTACGTAATGGGCGTTTATCACGCTCTAGTGATGGTCAATTTGACCTTTCGGAAGTGATTAGATGCTTTGGGGAGCCTGAGCAAACATCTCAACAAATTGAATCTTCTACATCAGATAGCGATGAATCTACAAAAAAACTCATTATTCATTTAGAAAATGAAGTTAAAAAATACCAAGAACGTGAAGAGCGTTTAATGCAGCAAATCGACCGTATGCAGACGCTTATTGAGTTAAAAACTGTTGCACCCGCCACGGCAGCGCCACAAGAAGATGCTACGGCATGCGACACCGATATGCCACAGCATGCGACAACACAACAAGACAATGATAATAAAAAGAATAATGAATTAAATATTGTAGAAAACGTGGCAGTGCCACAGCAAAAAACTACAGCACACCACAGCCAAACGCTACAGCATGCCACGTTGCAAAATGTGGCAGTGCCACAACCTAAAAAACGTGGCTTATTTGGCCGTGTGCTGAATGCTGTTTTTGATAATGACTAAGGGAGAGAGATCATGCCGAAACTGAAAGACATTGCCTTGGGAATTATTGTGGCCCCGCTGCTGATCCCGATCATGCTGATTGCATCGTACCAGGATAAAAAGGCACTCAAAAAAGAGCTGGATGAACGCCAAAAAGAAAAAGACCAGGCATCCTGATTATTCAATTGACCTAATCAAACTCGTGAAACTTTGATTAAATAATAAGCGTGGAACGTGAAAAGTCATAAAAAAAGCCCACCTTGGGGAAGATGGGCTATCAACTAGAAACTACAGCATTGATTTCTATAGATAATTATAACGCATTACGTATAAGGTGTATTATGTTAATTTTAGGAAAATTAAAGAATTTATGGAAAATGAAAGTCTAGAATCGATAATTGAAAAGCTAATAGCATTATTTGAAGAATTTGATTTAAAAAATTGGGAAAAAGCATATTCTGATATGCTCTTATGTCTTAAAGAGGATCCAGAATATGCTAAGTATCAATTGCGCATTAATTTTGGAGGAATGGGGTCATTTAATGATCTCATCTTGCATCGTGATGGAGTTCCTCTTATTGAAGAAAATGATTATTTAAATGAATTAAGAAAACAATTGTATGCCTATTTAACATAATGGCTGTTATACAAATTTCCAAAAAAAAGCGAGAATTTTCTCCTCGCTTTTTTACTCAACAAATTAGAAGTTATATTTTAATTGAGCATTTACACCATTAAAGCCATCAAATGCATTAACGTGTGTGTAAGCTACTTCTGCAGCCAAGTTTGGAGTGAAGTTATAGCCAGCTCCAGCTTGAATGATTAAACCTGAATCATCTTCGCTAGCTGAAACTGTATAACCTTGATAAGTAGCATCTACATCGAGGTCAACACGTGCATAACCTGCCATACCTTTAGCATAGAAATTATTTGCTAAAGGATATTTAGCTGTTAAGCCAATACCATAGTATTGAACATCGGCGTCAGTTCTTACACCAAATTCTTCTAAATCGCCATCGAACTCGATGTCATTTACAGATTTATTCCAGAATACTTCAGCACCAACATATTCATTAAATTGCAAACCACCATTCAGGCCTAGAAAATGTACATCAACATCATCGTTATTTAAAAATGTATAGCCAGCGCCTACATATGGCTGAATTGTTGTACTACCAGCATTTGCTGTAGTTGCTGCAATAGCCCCAAGAAGTGATACTAAAAGCAGTTTTTTCATTGTATATCTCATGAATATTGAAGTTATATAAAAACCCATAAATCATTGATTTAAAGGATTTGCATATATTGGAAATATAAATAAAAATTTGCAATAAAATTATACTAATTAGTAAGATATTTTTTGATTAATTGATTAATAAACAATCTTTTCTATTATTTCTAGAAATTTTCTATTTAACATAATGGCTGTTATACGCAATAAAAAAACCTGGGCACCAACCCAGGTCTAAAATTTAAAAAACAGATAAATATCAGTGCAATAAACTCATTTTTCTAATTTCGCATAACGTGTATTATGT